>NZ_JADBUP010000043.1:0-50960 GCF_020245605.1 Microcystis sp. M061S2
AAAACTATCAACAACTTATGCTTGTAAAGCTTGTACAATAAGGCTTTGAGTTTTTGTTAGATTGATATTTATCAACTTTAGAACATTGCTGGACAGAGAGGGAGCTTGGGGACTTTTCTACAGTGTAAGTTCGGAAGAACCAATTTTTATAGCAATCTAGAATTTTTTGATCGCATTACTAGAGAGTACGAAGAAGCTTTATTTTGGCAAGAAGTTACGGGGAAATATGAAAATCTAGAGGCAGAATTACAGCAACTGTTAGAAGAAGTATCTGTTCAGGAAAATCAACAGTTAGATTCTACAGAAATTACTATTCCAGAGCGTTTATCTTGGCAGTGTTTCCAAACTCTTAAAGGTCATCAGGCAAATATTGGGGCGATCGATGTTAGTCCTGATGGTAAAATTATCGCTAGTGCGGGAGAAGATCAAACCATAAAACTTTGGCAGCGAGAAACGGGTAAATTAATTTATTCCTTTGTGGGAGTTAATGAACCGCTCCAAACTCTGGCGATAAGTCCTAACGGTAAATCGATTATTGCTGGTGGATTAGATGGCAGAATTAGTCAGTGGCAATTAGACACTAAGCAGTATAAAAGTAGTTTTTTCGCTCGTGTCAATGCTCCCCATAGCCATGATGGTGTCATTTTACAATTAGCTTTTGCTGCCAATGAAAGATTTATTGTTAGTGCTAGTAACGACAAAACTCTGCGAATCTGGGGTTATCATACAGGAGAATTAAAGCGAACTTTAATCGGTCATGAGGAGGCAGTTAATACCTGTGCTATTAGTCCCGATAGCCAAATTATTGCTAGTGGTAGTGATGATAAAACTATTAAATTATGGCGATTTGATCATAGTTATGCTTATCAAACTTTTATCGGTGACAGGGCAGCCGTTAACAGTTTAGCTTTCAGTAATGATGGTCAATATCTAATTAGTGGCGGTAGTGATAAAGTGATTAAAATCTGGGATATAAAGACAGGAGAAATGATTAAAAGTTGGCAGGCACACGAGCAGGCAATTATCAGTATTGCTATTAATCCTCATCGCCATCTAATTGCTAGTGCTTCCCGAACAGAAATTAAAATTTGGCAAGGACAAACAGGAGAATTAATTAAAATTTTACGGGGAACTGCTCCCTTAAAATTTAGTCCTGACGGTCACTTTTTAATTACAGGTAGTTATGGACATAAGGTAAAAATATGGTCAGAAATGTTAGGAGAATTAGAAATATTGCCCTCCGATTCCGAGGATTGGTGGGAGGTTTTAGAAATTTCTAAGAATGCCAGTTTTTCAGAAGTTAAACAAAGATATTATCAGCTTGCTCGTCAGTATCACCCCGATCACAATTCCTCCGCCATGGCGATTAAAATTATGCAAAAAATTAATCGAGCTTACGAGCGGTTTTTATTTTCTATCTCCCAACAGTAAAATTGTGAGCCTAGGGTGAAGTATTTAACTATCTTTCGATTCTCCCTTGATCCCCCCTTGATCCCCCCTTAATAAGGGGGGTGTCGATCCCCCCTTGATCCCCCCTTGATCCCCCCTTAATAAGGGGGGTGTCGATTCCCCCTTAATTTCCCCTTGATAAGAGAGGTGTCGATCCCCCCTTGATCCCCCCTTAATCCCCCCTTGATAAGGGGGGTATCTGATAATTTTTAACGCCTACCTACTTATCTCACCATTAAGATAAATGCTATAATTATTCGATTCAAGAGCCAAAAGTAAAACCAGAAATATAGAGAGCTTACTAACAAGCTCTCTATAAAGTTTAGGTCTTTTACCACTTATCTTCCAGACTAGGATTTCTTAGCAGTATTCAAGCTACCCACTTGAATATTCAGATTAATTTTTTGTCCTTCCCGGCTAATTTCTACGGGTAAATTATCACCGATTTGAGTATTAGCCACAATTTCCTGAACCGCATCGGGATCGGTAACATTCTTACCACCTACAGACTTTAACACATCACCCGATCGCAATCCTGCTGCTGCGGCGGGAGAATCTCTCATCACCCGCACTAACAAGACACCAGAATCATCGGGGATAGTCCAATTATCAGCCATGGGACTATCGGCTAATTGTTCTTTTACCTCTGGGGTTAACTGTACCATTTGAACACCGAGATAGGGATGTTCCACCTTACCCGTGGCGATTAATTGTTCAGCGATTCTTTGGGCAGTTTTAATCGGAATAGCAAAACCTAAACCCTGGGCATTTTGAATGATAGCGGTGTTAACTCCGATAACTTCTCCCCGAGCATTTAACAAAGGTCCGCCGGAATTTCCGGGGTTAATTGCCGCATCGGTTTGCAGGAAATCCACCCGTTTATCACTAGCACCAATTTGGGAGCCATTGCGTTCCTTGGCGCTAATAATCCCCGTGGTGACAGTGTTATCTAATCCCAAAGGATTACCGATAGCGATCGCCCATTCTCCCACCTGTAAACTATCAGAATTACCTAATTTAACCGTGGGTAAATTGCTCGTTTCCACCTGTACCACTGCCACATCAGTTAAAGGATCACTACCTAAAACTTTACCATCAATAGTGCGACCATCTTTGAGGGTGACAGTCACCTTATCTGCTCCCTCGACAACGTGAGCATTGGTGATAATTTTACCGTCATTACTGATAATAAACCCGGAACCTGTACCCCTTTGAACTTGTTTTTCTCCTCGCTCCGGTATTTGGGAACCGAAGAAGCGACGGAAAACAGGATCGTTAGCAAATTCCGAAAAATCACCGCCTCCATTGACTTCCCTAGAAGCATTAATTCTCACCACCGCCGGCCCCACTTCTTGCACCACAGAAGCGACAAAATTGGTGGGAATAACTAGGGTTGAGGGAGCGGCTGCGGCTGGTGTGGAGGGGCGAGGATTATTGGTAGCGGTGGCAATATTTTGGGCTAATTCTAGAGGATTTTGGCTGTAGGCATAGGTGGCACCGATACCTAACCCGGCACCCAAAACCAGTAAGGAGGAATAGGCAAAAAGTTTTTTCATTGCAGAAGATTTGGAGCGTTTGGGATTACCTTCGTTGAGCGGGGAAATATTATCGTTAAAAATATTGCGAGTCATAGTTTTTATTGTTTAACCATTTTGAGAAGGGAATAAAAGTCAGTCCTAATAATCGTGGGTGTGAGAGGAGTGTTTTGGAAAACGGCTTGGGACTGACTATCTCTAATTTAGGTGGGGGATATGAACTTACTGTGACGCAGACATGAACTTTTGATTACAAGCTCATTGTTTTATAGTTTTTGACAGCTATAAGCATTAATACGCATGGCACAAGTGAGATGCTCCTCAGCAGAATAGACTCACTACTATGGCACAATTTAATTTTTGGGTTGCATTAATTAACCTAATCTAGGGAAGATAACAATAGAAAAAATGGAATTGTGAGGATAGTTTTATGTTTTGTTAGCCTTTGGAATGCAGGAGAAAAGCCAATAACCAACCGCTTGCTAAACCGCTTAAATTTGTAACCGCAAGAATCAGAAAAATATTGAAATAACTAAAGTTTTTCTTATCTAAATTGATTGTAGTATAAACCTGAATAGATAATATTACTATGATCATTATTCCCATTACTATTACCCCAACAAAATTTCCTGACGTAACACTTAAAGTAATACCGCCTATCAATCCAGGAAAAACAAAGGACAAGAGAGTATGAAACCAAGCCGTATCTTTCCAGGGATCAAAAATTGAAGTTTTCTCTGAGAGCCAAAACACAGCCCAAGCCACAACCACAGCCCAAGCCACAACCACAGCCCCAGCCCCAGCCACAGCCACAGCCACAGCCACAGCCGCAACCCCAGCCACAGCCACAACCACAGCCCCAGCCACAGCCACAGCCACAGCCCAAGCCACAACCACAGCCCCAGCCGCAACCACAGCCATACCCACACCCACAATCACAAGGTCCCAAGGTGATGAACTCCCACCTAAAGTGTAACCAATTACACCATAAACAAGAAACACACCGATTAACCAACCCCAGGGAAGAGCTTTTAGTTTTTTCTGAAGAGAATTATCAGAAGGGTTTGGGTTAACAGGGGCTTTTGTTTCAGCTACTTTTGGCTCTTTCCTTGGCTGTGGGGGATTAACTTTTTCTTGACGATATTTTTCTTCTACAGGAGGCGGTGGTAATTCCAATTGTTGAAGCCAATCGGACATAGACTGAGGGCGGTTTTCTTTTTCCAAAGCCATCCCCAGAGTAATGGCTTTGTTAAGATGATCACTTAAATTAGGATTAATTTCTTTCGGTGATGTTAAGGGACGATTATCTAAACGGCGTTCCATTGAAGGAGTCGGTTTTTGCCCAGTTACCGCATAATAAAAACTGGCGGCTAGGGCATAAATATCCACGCTCGGCTGACGATTGGCCTTGCTACCTTTATAAACTTGTTCATAGGGGGCAAAACTGGGATTTGCGGCATAATCCGTCGAACTACTACCAGCCGGAATAATCTCTTTAGCAATGCCAAAATCAATCAAGATAGCATTCCCATTGGGTTGAATCATAATATTGCCAGGGTGAGCGTCTCGGTGTACCATTCCTGCTTGATGAACTGCCTCTAATGCGCTGCCAATTTGCCGAATATATTTTAAACATTCCGCTTCCGATAATTTTCCTTGAGTTTTCACCCTTTCCATCAAAGTTTGACCCTGAATAAAATCCATCACCAAACAGGGAACTTGACCTTCAGTAAAAAAATCGGAAATACGGACGATATGGGCATGGGGAGGCTGGGAAAATATGGCTAACTTGAGTGCTTCCGCCTCAAATTGTCTAACATAATACTCGTATTCCGGATCTCTTTTTTGCAAAATATCAGGAGTTTTGATCACCACTTCCATAATGAGTTGGCGATGACGTGCTTTATAGGTCAGGCCAAAACCTCCCCGTCCCAAGACCTCAAGGATCTCGTACTTGCCATTGTGGAGGAGTTGTCCCGCTTGCCAAACCATAGAATTTTGCAATAGTTATTTTTATCATACCAAAAAATCTGCTTTTGTCTCAAAATTGGCTTATGTTTTGGTATTTGAGTTTGTAGGGGCGAAGCATTCGGATAAAAAATTTACGGTTTCAGCGATAGGTTATTGCCCAAATGCTTCGCCCTTACGGGAGTTTGGTGGTGCTTAAGTTTACACCAATGGCACGTCTTGCATCCCATTGTGGTTAGTGAGTTTATCGAACTGCAATCGCCCTTGATCCCCCCTTAATCCCCCCTTGATAAGGGGGGTTTGATCCCCCCTTGATCCCCCCTTGATAAGGGGGGTTTGATCCCCCCTTGATTCCCCCTTGATCCCCCCTTGATCCCCCCTTGATAAGGGGGGTTTGATCCCCCCTTGATCCCCCCTTGATCCCCCCTTGATAAGGGGGGTTTGATCCCCCCTTGATCCCCCCTTGATAAGGGGGGTTTGATCCCCCCTTGATAAGGGGGGCATTTGATAATTTTTAACGCCTACCTACTTAGGAGAAGATGGGGGAGAACCTGTCGGAGTTGGTTGAGGTGTAAACTTTTGCTTCATCAATTCTGGTACACCTAAAGCCGTTAATAAAGTAGCAATCGCCGCGACACCAGCCCACACTAATGTCCAATTAATAACAATGGGTTGAGATATTTTAAATTGTTCTTGTTTGGGAATAGACAAACCTAAATCCTTAAACCATGCTTGCACTGACTGAGGACGTTTATCTGCGTCTAATTGCAATGCCCAAAGAATGGCTTTATTGATATTAGGGCTGATTTTTGAATTGTAGGTTTTCGGCTCAATTAAAGGCGGATGATCAATTTTTCGAGTCATCGCATCTTTTCTAGTCATCGCATTCACTGGAATTTTACCCGTTAAAAGCTCGTATAACACGGCTCCTAAACTATAAATATCGGTAAAAGCTCCGCGTTTATTATTAAGAAAATAACACTCAATAGGCGCAAAACCTGAGGCTAATTCCTGGGTACGAATTTTGGTTAATTCCTCATCAAAATCTAAGGCTAAACCAAAATCAATTAAGACCGCTTCTGGTTTACCAGTCCGAATCATAATGTTACCCGGTCGAATATCTCGATGCAGAAAACGGCGACTATGTACCACCATTAAAGCCTGTCCAATCTGCTCAATGTAGCGTAAGGCTTCTTTTTCTGGTAAAATTTTTGTTGATCGCCGATCTAAGGTCGTCCCATCAATATATTCCATAACCATGCAGTTAGCTTTACCCTCTGAAAATAACTCTTTAACTCGCACGATATGAGGATGATCACAACCTTTTAATTTACTCGCCTCCTGCCAAAAAAGTTTCTGTAAACGCTTAGACTCCCACAATTTAAAACCCACATCCCTCGGCGTTTTGATCACCACTGAATCACCATTGCGATCGCTGGCTCGATAGGTAATGCCAAATCTTCCTTCACCCAATACTTCCTGAATCCTGTACTGGCCATCTTTAATTTTCTTGCCCAGATCCCAAACCATTAACTCCTAGCTCCTCTGCTCACAAACATTAATTAAACTTATTTTAATAGCGATGTCATTTTCCTAGAAGTATAACCTAATGTGGTGTTAACGACCGGCGACCGGCGACTGGCGACCCAATTAGATAAATTTGACCTAATCTTAGGTTTTATGGCTAGGATTATCTCTTGTCTTTTTTCTCCTCCTGTCTCCTCATCTAAGGGAAGATTTTTGATTTTTACAGGATTTCTATTAATCTTTCAGCAACTCTAAGCGATAACGATACAAAGCCACAGGACGATTCGGCGCTTGGAAAAAATCCGGCGATTGGGGGGAAAGATAAATGGCTGTCACCTGATCGCCTAGAATTTTATTAGGAGATAATAACTGATAGGCGGTGGTGGTTTCCACCTCATTAAGATAAGTGTTGGTTTCTCCCCGGAAAATTTGTTGACTAATTTCTGTGGCAATAAATTGATTTTGGCTAGGAGTTTCGCTATTTCTGGCAATTACGGTGGAAATTAGTTGATGAGCGCCGCGTAAAAAGGTAATCTGACGATTGGGATTATTAGGGTCAGTTTTTACGGATAATACCGATTGATTACCTAAGTAGGCGCGACTAATTGCTAAACCATTAAAGGATCGATCGGCCACAATTGATGGTTTACTGATAATGGTGGATAAAAAGGCAGCATTTATCGGTCTGGAAATAGCTTTCTCGATGAATCTCACCGGAAACTCGATCGATTGTTCCAGGTAACGACGATTACTTTCAAAACCTGGTGTGATAATCTGGGGAGCAAGAGGAGCGGTTAAATCGATTAGGGTACTGGTGACAGTCCAATTGCCTACCATCCAATCGGGATAAACTAAATCTCCGCTGGCAAAACTAACCACTGGTTTAGTCATCCAGCGAGGATAATCGGTTAAGCGATCGCTTAAATTTCCCGCTATAGATAATTCTAAATGGTTACTACAGCCTAGAATCAATGCTAACAAGAACAAAACTATCCTTTGCATGGGTAAAAATATTTTTTAAGTAATATTCTTTAATTATGAACGATTTTATCAACTCCCAAGCCTTTAATCTCGATTCGGCAGTAATTCCCATCGCACCCACTGGTTTTAAATCTGGTTTTATTGGCATTATTGGTCGTCCTAATGTGGGCAAATCCACCCTGATGAATCAATTAGTGGGACAAAAAATCGCCATTACTTCCCCCATCGCTCAAACTACCCGCAACCGTTTGCGCGGCATTGTCACCGACGAGCGCTCTCAGATGATTTTTGTCGATACCCCCGGCATTCACAAACCCCATCACGAATTAGGCAAAGTTTTAGTTAAAAATGCCGAAAACGCCATAAATTCTGTAGATTTAGTTTTATTTGTTGTCGATAGTAGTAATTTTTTGGGCAATGGCGATCGCTATATTGCCGATTTACTGACTAAAAACCAAACTCCCACGATTTTAGGGCTAAATAAAGCCGATCAGCAACCGGAAGACCGAGAGCCTATCGACGATAGTTATCGCACCTTAGCGGCAGAAAATAACTGGCCTCTGCTCAAGTTTTCGGCACTGGAGGGGACGGGAATCGAAGAATTACAAAATCTGTTAATTGATTTCCTCGAAGTCGGTCCCTATTACTATCCCCCCGATTTAGTCACCGATCAGCCGGAAAGGTTTATTATGGGCGAATTAATCCGCGAACAGATTTTACTGCAAACCCGTCAGGAAATTCCCCATTCTGTGGCGGTGGTGATTGAACGCGTCGAGGAAACTCCCGCTTTAACCAAGGTTTTTGCCGCCATCAATGTGGAACGAGCTTCCCAAAAAGGGATCGTCATCGGTAAAAATGGCAGTATGTTAAAAGCGATCGGCTCTTCCGCGCGATCGGCTATTCAAAAGTTAATCGCCGGGGAGGTATATTTAAAATTATTTGTGAAGGTAGAACCGAAATGGCGACAATCTCGCTCACTTTTAGCAGAATTTGGCTATCGCACCGAGGAGTGAAGGGAGCGGGGAATTATGAATTATGAATTATCAATTATCAATTATGAATTGGTGAGCGGGAAGAGGGAATTATGAAGTGGGGAGAAAAAATAAAAATAATCTCCTGACTTCTGAAGACCGACTTCTGAAGACCGACTTCTGAAGACCGACTTCTGAAGACTGACGGCTGATAATTTTCACTTTTGTAGTAGAATGGAGAACCACTAATAACTGATTTCTGGAATAATGGCCGATATTACAAACCTAATCAAACAGGTACACCAAGAGGCAAAAAAAGAGGATTTTCCCATCGATACCCTGATTTACCAAGAGGCAAAAAAAGACCCCTTTGAACCAGTTTTATATGCTGGTAATCTTGCTAGTCAGTTATGCTTTTTTGGCCGGGATTTAGGACGAGATGAAGTGTACGCAGGACAACCTTTGATCGGGGCTGCCGGTAGAATGGTAAGAGAGGGATTTTTTCAAGCTTGGCAGGGGAGAAAATCTCATGATCGTCAAGAGTTATTATCGGTGTGCGATCGAATTTTCCTAACTAATACAGTTCCCTACAAACCGCCGGGTAATAAAGCTTATTCTGGGGAAGTGAAAGATCGTTTTCGTCCATTTATAGAAAAACTGCTCGTTTTTTATTGGCAAGGTGATCATATCATTCCCCTTGGCACGGAAGCTTTTAAATGGTTTGAACCCTACGGTAAACCGAAAGAAGTAGATAAATTCTATCTTGATAAAGAACGCTTTACCAAAAAACTGCTAGTTACCCTTACCGCTACCGATGAAGATGGATTAAAACAGCAAAAGAAAGTGACTTTATTGCCTCTCCCCCATCCTTCTCCTCTCAATCAAAGATACTATGCCCTTTTTCCTGATTTATTACAAAAAAGATTAACTGAATTTGCCTTTTAACCGATGAGAATTTACGGCAATCGTCCCATAAAAACCCTAGCAGGACAATTAACCCGTCCGACGACAGCAAGGGTGCGAGAAGCTTTATTTAATATCTGGCAACAGAAATTATCTGGCTGTCGTTGGTTGGATCTTTGTGCGGGTAATGGTTCCATGGGTGCGGAAGCTTTATGTCGAGGTGCGAGTCTAGTAATCGGAATTGAACAATCAGGACGCGCTGGCGAAATTATCAAGGAAAATTGGCGCAATTTAGCAACTTCTCCCCAGCAATTCCAAGTAATTCGGGGAGATGTGCTGACAAAGTTAGCCACTTTAGCGGGGAAAAGTTTTGATCTAATTTATTTTGATCCTCCCTACGAAAGCGGGTTATATTTACCGGTACTAACTGCCATCTCTCAATATAATTTATTAGATTCTCTGGGGGAAATTGCCGTGGAACACAATCCCAAATCTTGGCAAGCAATTAATCTAGAAGGTTTAACCATTTGTCGTCAAAAACGCTACGGCAATACTACCTTAACTTTTTATCAAAAAACAGATGAATTATGAATTATGAATTATGAATTATGAAGTGGGGAGAAGGGAGAATAAATAAAAATAATCTCCTGCCGACCGCCGAAAATGGTCAACTTTATTTGGCAGTCCAGAAAAAATTATTATTTCTCAACAAAATCACATAATTTGTCACTTTTCTTGATAATCATCCTGAGCAAATCGAGAAACTTTCTGGCAACCGCAGTTAATCGCTCCCTGTTTAAGCTATTTAAAGAAAAATTAGGGCTTATTTCGATAAAATTAGCATTAAATAGGCTATAGCTCCCTTAAAAACCTAAATCCCTTCTCCTAGTCCTTTTTTTGACCTAAAATTACCCCGAAGTTTCCTGACACGGCAGCGCAACCATCTCCCCTTAACCCTTGCTGCTCCCCAGATTATCCCCTATTTGTTGTATAAATTTATACCCGACAAAAATAGTCGGGTATATTTGACACCAAGATTTTGCCGGTGATAGGATGTGTGTAGATTCAGTTGACGGCAAGACAGGAAAATCATGACCCTAGCGACAAACATCAAAACCTCAAAATTCATCCCCACCTTTACCCGCTTGGTTTCTAAGGAAGGAGGGACTTCTTACCCCCTGAAAGCGCTGAATATCTGCGAAGAAACCTTTGCCCCCCTAGAAGTGGACTACGATTACGACCTCATCCGTCGCACCGTTACCAGAGAAAGCATTCAAGCAGGTCCCAATTCCATCTGGCGCTATCGTTCCTTTTTGCCGGTGGAAAGTGAAAATCCCATCGATGTGGGTACGGGTATGACTCCCCTAGTTAAATCCCACCGTTTAGCCCGGCGCTTGGGTCTCAAAAATCTCTACATTAAAAATGATGCCGTCAATATGCCCACTCTCAGCTTCAAAGATAGAGTGGTATCCGTCGCCCTTACCCGGGCCAAAGAATTAGGTTTTACCACCGTTTCCTGTGCTAGTACGGGAAATCTGGCCAATTCCACCGCCGCTATTGCCGCTCACGCCGGTTTAGACTGTTGTGTTTTCATTCCCTCCGATTTAGAAGCGGGTAAAATTCTCGGCACCCTAATCTATAATCCCACGGTAATGGCAGTTAAAGGCAACTACGATCAAGTTAACCGTCTCTGTTCAGAAGTGGGCAATACCTACGGTTGGGGTTTTGTCAACATCAATCTGCGTCCCTACTATTCCGAAGGTTCCAAAACTTTAGGCTTTGAAGTGGCTGAACAATTAGGCTGGAAACTCCCCGACCATATTGTCGCACCTTTAGCCAGTGGTTCCCTCTTTACCAAGATTTATAAAGGCTTCCAAGAATTCGTCAAAGTCGGTTTGGTGGCAGATAAAGCAGTGCGTTTTAGTGGCGCTCAAGCGGAGGGTTGTTCCCCCATTGCCCAAGCTTTCAAGGAAGGACGGGATTTTGTCGCCCCAGTTAAACCCAATACTATCGCCAAATCGATCGCTATTGGTAATCCCGCCGATGGTGTTTATGCCCTTGATATTGCGCGTAAAACTGGCGGTAATATTGAATCCGTCACCGATGCCGAAATTATCGAAGGTATTAAACTTTTGGCAGAAACGGAGGGCATTTTCACAGAAACCGCAGGCGGTACAACCATCGCTGTCTTGAAAAAATTAGTAGAAGCGGGTAAAATCGACCCTGAAGAAACCACAGTTGTTTATATCACCGGTAATGGTCTAAAAACCCAAGAAGCGGTACAGGGTTATATCGGTGAACCCCTGTTAATCGAACCGAAATTAGAAAGCTTTGAACGGGCCCTGGAACGTTCCCGCACCCTCGAACGCCTCGAATGGCAACAGGTTCTCGTCTAGAATTGATGTTCGGGGATGATGGGGCAATTATCCTCTTGCCTCATCTCCACAAGCAATTTAAATTCGCGCGCAGCTTACCGTCCTTTCCACTTTTTCCTTGATATCTATGGCTGTAAAAGTTCTCATTCCTACTCCCCTGCAAAAATTTACAGAAAATAAGGCTACCATCGAGTGTAGTGCTAGTAGTGTCGGTGATTTAATCGAATCCTTAGAAGCAAGTTTCCCCGGTATTAAGGCCCGCTTATGCGATGAAGAGGGCGCACCCCGGCGCTTTTTAAATTTCTACGTCAACAGTGAAGATATTCGCTTCCTCGATGGGACAAAAACCCCCTTAAAAGATGGCGATGAAGTCAGTATCGTTCCTGCGGTGGCTGGAGGTTAACCTCCCCATAAGTTTGTTTTCCGTCAATTGTAATTAAACCCCTAGAAAGTGATGTTTTCTGGGGGCTTTTCTTCAGGTAAGTTTTAGTTAGGGTTGCCAGAAAAACCTAATCTTTGTGTCCTTTGTGCCTTTGTGGTTGTTCATTAGTTATATTTAATCGACACCCAACGCATCTTTTGCCTTATAAACTCACTGACCACCTTGCGCCCCTACAGCCGGCATGATATTAATTAATGGTAGGGACATAAGGCTTATGCCCTTTTTTCGGTAAGATAAGCTTATCACCTTAACTCCAATAAAACCGCAGTTAAAACTATGCCTTTAAGTTGGAATGAAATTAAAAATCGGGCGATTACTTTTCAAAAAGAGTGGGAAGGAGAGACTTCAGAAAAAGCAGAATCTCAGTCTTTTTGGAATGATTTTTTTAATGTCTTTGGCATTTCACGGCGTAGGGTAGCTAGTTTTGAGCAACCGATAAAAAAAGCAGATAATAAACAGGGTTTTATTGATTTACTCTGGAAAGGAACGATTTTAGTTGAGCATAAATCGAAGGGGAAAGATTTAGAAAAAGCCACACAACAGGCTAAGGATTATTTTCCCAATTTAAAGGAACATGAGTTACCGCGTTATATTTTAGTATCGGATTTTCAACGGTTTAAATTATATGATTTAGATTCGGGCAATCAATGGGAATTTGAATTAAGTAATTTTGTTGATAACGTTCATTTATTTGATTTTATTGCTGGTTACGAAAAGCGAGTTTATAAAGACGAAGATCCCGTCAATCTTCAAGCTGCCGAGTTAATGGGAAAACTTCATGATTGCCTGAAAGAAATTGGTTATATGGGGCATAATTTAGAAGTTTATCTAGTGCGTTTATTATTTTGTTTATTTGCCGATGATACGGGTATTTTTAATAAGGGTATTTTCTGGGAATATATCGATTTACATACCAAAGAAGATGGCAGTGATTTGGCGATGCACATTGATGCTATTTTTCAGGTTTTGAATACACCAGAAGACAAAAGATTAAAAAATCTCGATGAGAATTTAACTCAATTTCCCTACATAAATGGCAAGTTATTTGAGGAGTCGTTACCTTTAGCGGCTTTTGATAGCAAGATGCGAGTCATGTTATTAGAAGCTTGTGCTTTTGATTGGGGAAAAATTTCTCCTGCTATTTTTGGCTCTATGTTTCAAGCGGTAATGAATCCAAAAGAGCGACGCAATTTAGGGGCGCATTATACCTCCGAGAAAAATATTCAAAAGGTTATTAAACCATTATTTTTAGATGATTTACACAGAGAATTTGAGAAGGTTAAAGGCCATCGCAATAAATTACTAGAATTTCATAAAAAGATTGCTAATTTATATTTTCTTGATCCTGCCTGTGGTTGCGGCAACTTTTTAATTATTACCTATCGGGAGTTACGCGATTTAGAGATTTTGGTATTACAGGAGTTAGATAAATTAGATAAAACGGGGCAGTTAGTAACAGATATTAGTACCATTATTCAGGTAGATGTTAATCAGTTTGCGGGTATTGAATACGATGAGTTTGCGGTGAGGGTGGCAGAGGTGGCAATGTGGTTAATTGATCATCAGATGAATATTAAAGTTAGTAATACTTTTGGTCAGTATTTTGTGCGTTTACCATTAAAGAAAGCGGCAAAGATTGTTAATGGAAATGCCTTGCGGATTGATTGGGAGGAAATTATATCAAAAGAGAAGCTCAATTTTATTTTAGGGAATCCTCCTTTTGTGGGGAAACAGTTACAAAATGCCGACCAAAAGGCTGACATGAATAATGTTTTAGGGGACATTAAAGGAGCAGGTGTTTTAGATTATGTGACCGCATGGTATATTAAAGCTGCTGAATTTATTCAAAATAGTTTAATTCGTTGCGCTTTAGTTAGCACAAATTCTATTTCTCAGGGTGAACAAGTTGGGATTTTTTGGCAAGAGCTTTATCAAAAATATAAAATTAAAATTCATTTTGCCCATCGAACTTTTAGCTGGAGTAATGAAGCAAAAGGAAACGCCGCAGTTCATTGTGTGATTATTGGTTTTGGTATGCAGGATGTTGAGAATAAACGTATTTTTGATTATGCTAATATTAAAGGTGAACCAACAGAAAGAAAAGTTAAAAATATTAATCCTTATTTAGTTGAGGGTAATGACTTAGTAATTTTAACTAGAAGAAAAACCATTTCATCTGTTCCAGAAATAAACTTTGGAAGTATGCCAAATGATGGTGGTCATCTTATTCTTTCACAATCTGAAAAAGAAGAATTAGTTAAGAAGGAACCTGATGCTGATAAATGGATAAGACGCTATACAGGGGCGCAAGAATTTATTAATGGTTATTCTCGTTATTGTCTTTGGCTTGTTAATATTCAACCTCAAGAATTAAAGAAGTCAAAAGAAATTTATAGAAGAGTTGAAGAAGTTAGAAAAGTGCGAAGTGAAAGCAATCGAAAAACCACTCAAGAATTATCTAAATTTCCAACTCTTTTTGGAGAAAATAGACAACCTGATACTAATTATTTACTTATTCCATGTGTTTCATCAGAGAATAGAAAATATATTCCAACTGGATTTTTATCTCCTGATATAATTACAAGTAATTCATGTTTAATTATTCCTTATGCAACTCTTTATTATTTTGGTATCTTAACTTCAGAAATGCACATGGCATGGGTTAAATATGTGTGTGGAAGATTAAAAAGCGATTATCGTTATTCAAACACCATCGTTTATAATAACTACCCCTTTCCAGAAAATATCACCGACAAACAAAAACAAACCGTCGAAACTTGCGCTCAAGCTGTGCTAGATACTAGGGTAAAATATCCTGATAGTAGCCTTGCGGATTTATACGATCCTTTAACTATGCCTCCCGACTTGCTCAAAGCTCACCAAAAACTCGACAAAGCCGTTGATTTGTGTTATCGTCCCCAACCCTTTACCAGTGAATTAAACCGTATTGAATACCTCTTTGAACTCTATGAAAAATTAACCGCTCCCCTACTCCCTACCAGCAAACAAAAACCCCCGCAAAGAAAAAATCCTCAATAACGAAGGCAAAAGGCAAAAGGCAACAGGCAAAAGGCAAAAGGCAAAAAGCAGCTTTGTTCTCCCCATCACCCCACACCCAACTTCCTCATCACCCCATCACCCCACTTCCCCACACCCCACACCCCACACCCCACACCCCACACCCATCCCTAAGCGCCGCAATTCCGGAGATTATATAAAAAAACACCCAGAACAATCGAGGTGATGGACAATACTAAAGGTTGTGTAGGTCATCAGAAAAGCCCTGTCAGGGTAAAATACTATGAAACTAGCGTCACGAGTCAATCAAGTCACCCCCTCCCTTACCCTAGCTATCGACTCTCTGGCCAAGGAAATGAAGAAAAACGGCGAAGATGTCTGTAGTTTTAGCGCCGGGGAGCCAGATTTCGACACACCCACTCACATCAAAGCTGCCGCGAAAAAGGCCCTCGATGAGGGAAAAACTCGCTACGGACCGGCTGCCGGAGAACCGGGGTTAAGAAAAGCCATCGCTGAGAAATTGCTGCGGGATAATCAACTAGCATACAATGCCGATAATGTCATCGTCACCAATGGAGGTAAACAGTCTCTCTACAATCTAATCATGGCGTTAATTGAAGCGGGGGACGAAGTAATTATTCCCGCACCCTACTGGTTGAGTTATCCTGAAATGGTGACGTTAGCGGGGGGAACATCGGTTATAGTGAACACTAGCCTAGAGAATCAGTATAAAATCACCCCCGAACAGCTAGAAGCGGCAATTACACCGAAAACTAAATTATTTGTTCTCAATTCCCCCTCTAATCCCACCGGCATTGTCTATACTCCCGAAGAAATCGCAGCTTTAGCAAAAATTGTGGTTGAAAAGGATATTTTAGTGGTTTCTGATGAAATTTACGAGAAAATCCTCTATGATGGCGCAATTCACCGCAGTATCGCTTCTTTTGGTCCGGAAATCTTTCGGCGCAGTATTATTAGTAATGGTTTTGCTAAAGCTTTCTCGATGACGGGGTGGCGCGTCGGTTATGTGGCAGGACCGGTGGAAATTGTCAAAGCTATGACTAAGATCCAAGGTCATAGTACCTCCAATGTCTGCACTTTTGCCCAGTACGGTGCGATCGCTGCTTTGGAGAGTCCCCAAGATTGCATCGAGGAAATGGTCAAAGCTTTTAGCGAGCGCCGACAGTATATTTTAGAACGAGTGCGAGCAATCCCCGGACTCAATTGTCCTACTCCCAACGGTGCTTTTTATGTGTTTATTGATATTAGTCAAACTGGTTTAAAATCACGGGATTTTTGTCAGAAACTCCTCGAAACCCAAAAAGTAGCCGCTATCCCCGGTATTGCTTTCGGTGCTGATGATTGTATTCGTCTTTCCTATGCTACAGACCTAAAGACGATTGAAAAAGGATTCGATCGCATTGATCAGTTTATCGGCAGTTTGTAGGATGATTACTTTGTCTGTTAGGGTGAATTTTGTTCGCCCTTTTTTTGGGTTTTCACAGCCAATTAGCTCTAATACTAAATCCGTTGGCTCTCCCGGGTTTGGTGGGTAAAATGTATTCTAAGATACGGTATTGCGGACGAGTGCGTAGAACGAACCACAGAGACACAAAGGACACAGAGATCGATCACTACTATATAAGTTAAACTTATCATACAAAGAATAAGACTGAAGTGCGAAATATGGGGTTAAATGAAACGGCCCTACCCCTGAACGGTTACAAATTTTTGTTAACATATTATCCACCGAAGAACCATAAATGTTAGAATCGCTGGCAATTCCCGATCTGAATCTTTACTATATGAGAGCAGTACAACCCAGCCAAACAGAGCCTGTTATTGTCGCTCAATCTTCCCCTGATCCTTCCCGATCAAATCCACCGCCAGGTAACGGCTTAGTTCCGATAGGAGTAACTGTTGTGCTTACTTTGATGCTGGTTGCTTTGTGGTCGCAAAAAGACAAAATTATTGGGGGTTTCAAGGCATGGACTGAACCAGAACCAGACTCAGACACGATTCGATCCCAAGAATTTGCTGTTGATATAGAAGTCTCAAATATTCGTACTCAGGATTATTTACGAGCCAATGTACAAGCGACAATTTATGTCTATATTGCCGACACAAAAGAAGACAACCAAAAGGCTCAAAAATTTTTGGTAGAAGAAGACAGTATTTCAACCATAGCCGTAGAGAAAGCTGTTAAAAAACGCGCCGAAACCGCCCTACGAGGAAGTGCCAGTAAACATACATTAGACTATCTCCATACAAATCGCACAGAGGTGGGAAAAGAAGCTACGACTATACTTGGTAACTGCCTAAATCCTCTAGGATTAACTGTTAGAGACCTAGTTATTGGTGAAATTGAAGAAAGTGCCAACTATACTGCTGACAACTATTTCGATGCCAAGGCAGTTGAGGCTCGAACAAAAGTGATTCAACCGGCAATTCTGGCAACTCGCACGGAAGAGTTAGAGACGGAAGAAGCAATACGAAAACAGGAATTAGAGAAAGGCAGAGATATAAGGCTAAAGGAATTACAGATAGGAATTGAACTGGAAAATCAAGAGCTTACACATCAAGAAACATCTTTGAAAAATTTAGGAACACTAGAAAAAGTCGAAAAGGCAAAGATCGACCACGAGCTAAAGATCGAAACCTACCAAAATGATAAAGAAAAAGAACTACAGGAGGCGCTCGAACTCTCTGAATTAGCTTTAAAGAAAAAGCTCGAAATTGCTGAGTTAAACGACAAAGAAGAGCTAGAATCTCTCAAACACGAAACAGAGATTAAAATTCAACTTAACAAGCTCCAACAGGACACAGACTTAATTGAGAAAAATAAAACGTTTCGCTTAAAACAAGCAACAGTCAATCAAGAAATAGAAACGGGAGAAATTGCTGCAACCATCTCGATTATTAGTAAAGAAAAAGAACGGCTGGAAACAGAAAAAGAACGCGCCCAAGCCGAAGAAGCTGTTACTACAGCAATTGAAAAAGCCCAAGCAGAACGCCAGAAGCTGCAAGCGGAAATAGCCGCAGAGTCAGTGGAGAACGAAGCCAAAACTATCGAACGTTTGGCACAAGCAGAAGGCAAGCGTTACCATCTGATACAGGCTACAGATGCCGATCGCACGGCTCAAATGATTCGGGAGTTAGCACCTCAACTAATAGAAAATTTACCCCAGGTTGTTGAAATTGCTAAAGCATTAGCTCCCCAAGCGGGGATTTTGGGAGACTCCAATATCTATAATTTTCCCAATGGAAATGGAGAAGAGATTAACAAGTTGATGCTTTCCACCAGTGGTATGTTACTGATTCAATCTTTACTAAATGGTAAGTTAGGAGATTTATTAGGTAAATCGCTCCGCTCTTTGAATAACGATAGCAGCAACGGACAGGATAATTCTGGCGTATAAGTAACAGCGAGATTGATTCATCTAAGCCAATTAATACCCGCCAATAAAACTAATTTTTCAACAGTAAAAAACTGAGTTTTGGATTTAAGTTCATGAACAAAGCAAAACAAAAACCTCCGCTAACATTTCCCCCCTTTCCCAAGACTACTAATTTCATTCTTACTTTTTTATTAGGACTTGGTATGAGTCTGTACTTTGCTAAGTTAATCAGTTTTACAAGTTTTGCGAGTAACAATGGCACCAAAATTAGCGGTTTGCAAGGTTACTTACAATGGTTCAATGGCATAAATAATATCTATCTAAGTCTGGTATTGGCTGGGGGATTAGGCGGGTTACTTTACTCCATATTGCTTGACGGCGAGTTAGAATTGCCGTCTTGGAGTAAGAAAAATCCCAATAATCTCAACCCCGGCTTTTTGGGAGAAATTTTTGTTGGCATAGGTGGGTCACTTATTGCCTATCAGTTCTTACCCCAGGAACTTAGACAAACTTATGATACAGGCGTGGAAATCACGATTTTTGTCACTGGATTGGTGGGCGGCTACGGTGGTAAAGCTATCCTAGATGCGGCATTAAAGAAGGTAATTAACCGTATAGACACGGCTGACCTAGCCAAAGAGAAAGCAGAATCTCAGGCAAAAGAACTCGAAGAAAAAACATACATCCGCAATCTAGTCAACCAGCAGATTCAAGAAGGGCTAAATCAGTCCGAATTATCAGAAATGCAAGAGAAACTTGAATCTGCTACTGATGATGTTAAAGAACGTGCTTTTAATCTTGCCCATGATGCCCGTAGCTTGGGAAGGAGAACTCTAACATTTAAAGATCGGGTCAATAGAACAATTCCGATTTTTGAGGCTCTGGTAGCCAGTGATAACAATAATCCTTCGTATAATGCAGAGTTAGGTTATGCTTATATCAGTTCACAGCCTCCTGATTTAGACAAAGCCATCTCCTATCTCGATCGCGCCATCGAACTACGAGTACCGGGGTCATCAACGGAGGGAGATAGCTGGAAGTATGAAATGAATCGGGCAATCGCCAGAATTGGCCTTGGCAATTCTCAATCAAGGGATGATATCCTAAAAGATTTGTTTGCTGTTGAGCAGAGGAAAGGACTAGCGCAAGCTATTGACGAGTATGAAAGGGATGGAGTAGATGGGGGAAATAATTCCATAAAAAACTGGCTGATCCAAAATCAAGATTGGGTAAGTCAACAGACTAACGGGAAAGCCTTACTTGATAAAATTCAACTTTCTGCGGCGGCGAAACCTGTCACCTCAACCTTATCAGTAACCCAGAATCGGGAAGATTTGGTCGCTGCTCCCCCCAATACAAAGATTAAAGCAACCATTAAAACCTATCTGAAAAAGCAACCCATGGATTCATCACAACTCGGTGAAAACGAGAAAAAAGAAGTTCCCGTGGGTACAGAGTATAAAATCCTCAAGCATTCACAAGAATCTGATGGACATTACCTCGTTGAATTAGACTACGGCCAGGGAATTTGGTATGTTTGGTCAGATCACTGGTACTTACCCTGGGAACACAAAATACTATCATCTGTTCCCCAGTCCAGTAAAAATGGTTCAGCGCGGGAAGCCATTGACCAATTATCAAGAATGTCTGCCATCTCCTCAACAAATAGAGGAACCCTCAAAGCCGCGGCCACCCGCTCAATTCAAAGATCAGCTACAGCCACAAAGGTAGAACCCGAAAATTGGGTCATTGCGCCCCCCAATACCATCATCAAGGCAACTACTAAAACCTATCTGAAAAAGCAGCCTATTGATTCATCAGACCTCGGTGAAAACGAGAAAAAAGAAGTTCCTGTGGGCAAAGAATACAAAGTCCTCAAGTATTCAGAAGAAATTGACGGACATTGCCTAGTGGAGTTAGACTACGGTGCTGGCATTTGGTATCTTTGGTCGGATCATTGGCATTTACCTTGGCAAAAATCTAGCAAAGACAATGGCCGATCATCTGTATCCGCGCCAGAATCAAGTCAGCATCAAGGCGTTAATCTTGTAACTCGTCAGCAAGCTGAGTCTGTCTATGGACGTAAAATGAGTGATAAACAATTCAATGACTTAAACTCTTGTTTACAGCGATTTGAAATTAATACAGTGCCACGAATTAGACATTTCCTCAGCCAAACAGCCCATGAATCAGGAGGACTGCGTTGGATGGAAGAAATTGCCAGTGGTAGTGCTTATGAAGGTCGCCGAGATTTGGGAAATACCTCTCCCGGTGATGGTCGTAAATATAAAGGTGCTGGTGTTATTCAATTAACTGGACGGCATAATTATCAGAAATTTGCAGACTTTATCAAGGATCAAAAAGTCATGCAGGGACATAGCTATGTTGCTCAAGTTTATCCTTTTACCAGTGCTGGATTTTGGTGGAAGAATAATAACATGAATGCTCTTTGCGATCGGGGTGCAACTGTTAGAGAGGTAACAAAAAGGGTTAATGGTGGTTATAACGGACTATCGGATCGTCAACGTTATTACGATAAAGCTTGTCAAGTTATCAAACAATTACCTTCTACACCTTTACATACGGAAGAGTTAGCCGCAAAGCCTGAAACAGGCAAGGCAGCGACAGAATCTAGCGATCAGGTTAGCAAAGTCGAAGTGGTTAGGGAAATGCCCAAAATTTTGACTCCGAAAGATGTAGATTGGAGTGATATGTCCACCCATTTAACCCCCCATTTCACTCTAGGAGAAAACTTACGAAACGACCCCCGACGCATTCCGCACGACACCACTTTGCAAAATAACATACTCACGATTATGCGAGAGTTGGAGAAGATTCGCACTGACTACGGCAAGCCCATTATCATCACTTCTGGGTATCGCCCTGAGCAAATCAATCGTGCTGTGGGAGGGGTAAGTAACTCGCAGCATATCCGAGGAACTGCGGTCGATATTTGCCCTGCTCATGGAGATGTGTTTGAATTTCAAAAGTGGGTAGATCAACACTGGTATGGTGCCTTGGGTTGGGGGGCGAAAAAGGGCTTCGTTCATATTGATTGTCGCAATGGAAAGGGATGGAAAACGGGAGGCGAAAAAGGTGTCAGATGGAACTATTGATGCCATGTAAAACTTTTAAATACACACTTAGGAGGATTCCTCATAATCACACTCACAACCATCGGCAGGGTACCGATTACTGCCGGACAGACAGCGTGAGAAAGTTGTTTAATAGCAGCGGTGCGAGAAACAGGAAAATTAATCTTTTTGTTTCTAAGAGACTTAAATGTATTCCTTCCTTCAATTCCCGCATAAAAATCGGCAAAAGTCAAGCAACTATGGGTAAAATTTTTGTTAGCTGGACGAATAGGTAACTGGTTCATAATGTTGATTGAATGACCGAGCGTCTTATCTCTTTTCTCAGATATTATTGTACTAGATGCTCAAGGGGACAGACGGACAGGGGGAGAATCTGATTAACTTTCCCCAGGGGCTTTTGTTAAGTTACATTAAGCCCTACAATAAAATTCTGGTGAGTTAGACGAAATTCGCTCGATCGCTCGGTCTTATCCGCTCCTAGCTGAGATAGAGAAAAGATAGCGCATCGAGAAACAGAAAACTTGAGCTACTCAAGCCTTCGTCAATACTGCTCTGTCATCTATCTTGAGTTATAACCTAGTGTCCCAAACCCTACCTAAACCCTCCCTAAAAAGAGAATTTTTGCCATTTACCCTACAGGATATCCGTCTAGCTATCCCGGCCCGTTGCTTCCAATCAAGCGTTTTTCGCTCTTTAGCCTACTTTTTTTTTGATATTGGCATTATTACCCTACTTTACTGGATAACTTACCAGATTAATCAAGCTTGGTTCTTCCCCCTTTTTTGGTTTATGCAGGGAACCATGTTTTGGGCCTTATTTGTCGTCGGTCACGATTGCGGTCACGGTTCCTTTTCCCGTTATCGTTGGTTAAATAACTTAATCGGTCATCTCAGTCATACTCCCATTCTCGTACCTTTCCACGGTTGGCGCATCAGTCATCGCACCCATCACGCTAATACCGGTAATATCGACACCGATGAAAGTTGGTATCCCGTCACGGAAACCCAGTATAACAATATGGCCTGGTACGAAAAATTAGCTCGTTTTCAGCTAATTTTATTTGTTTACCCCCTTTATCTTTTCCGTCGTTCCCCTAATAAACAGGGGTCCCATTTTATGCCCGAAAGCCCCCTCTTTCGCCCCTCGGAACGCTGGCAGGTACTGACTAGCACCGTTTGCTGTACCTTTATGTTAGGTCTATTAATCGGGGTTGGTGTTAGCCAAGGCTTTTGGTTTCTGTTTAACTACTACATCATGCCCTATATCGTCTTTGTGGTTTGGTTAGACCTGGTGACATTCCTACACCACACCGAAGATGATATTCCCTGGTATCGCGGTCAAGACTGGTACTTTCTCAAAGGGGCGCTTTCTACCATCGATCGCGATTATGGCATCTTTAATCCCATCCATCACCAAATTGGTACTCACGTCGCCCATCATATTTTTATCACTATTCCCCACTATCATCTCCAAGAAGCAACCGAGGCTATCCGTCCCGTCTTAGGAGACTATTATCGCCTCTCGAAAGAACCGATTTTCAAATCTCTCTGGCGGTCCTACCGCAATTGTCATTTTGTCAGTGACCAAGGCAGCAAGGTTTTTTACCTCAAAAACTGATCCTATCTTAGCTATGAGGGGGAAACGGCAGCAAAATCTGCCTCCTCCTCTCACACCGAGAATAGTTGCCAGAACTAGCGGTAAAGTCTTTCTCTGTATTTGGTTCACTGGCAAGGAATTAAGCTGATGCAGCGAAATTGAACAACATACAAAGGGAATGACATCGGCAGCATTGGCCAAGAATCAAAGAAATATCTAATTGGAGAAGCAACTAAAAATGTACCAAAGGAAATTAAGTCTCGCTATCCTCTTATTCCTTGGCCTTTAATCGGAGGAATGAGAAATATTTAGAAAAGGTGCTATTATGCTGAATAATACTTAACTTGTGTTAGAATCGGTTGCGCTCTTGTTGTTAATTTAAGGGATAGTTACATGAAAATTGTTACTGTTACTGAAGCCAAAGAACAAATTGATGAATTAGTGAATGATACCAATGATAATCATCAACCGATTTTGTTATCTGGTACGAAAAAGAATGCTATTTTAATTGCTGAGGAAGATTGGAACTCTATTCAAGAAACGCTTTATTTGTATTCTATTCCTGGTATGGTAGATTCAATTATTGAAGGTGGCAACACTTCCATTGAAGATTGTGTGGATGAGGCGGGTATCAGAGCAATTTTAAATGGATAATTGGCAGTTGGTTTTTACCAAACAAGCGAAAAAAGATGCTGAAAAGCTGGCTCGTACTGGGTTGGCAAAACAAGCTAACGAGTTATTAAATATTCTTCAGTCAAATCCCTATCAATCTTATCCTGTTTATGAGAAACTCAGTGGCGATTTAGCGAGCTATTATTCTAGACGTATTAATATTCAGCATCGTTTGGTTGATCAGGTTATTCCAGAAGAGAAGGTTGTCAAAGTTATACGGATGTGGACTCATTATGAATAACTACTCTTATTTATTTTACACTGGTAACATTATAAACTGAAAATGATTGATTTGGATTGTAAAAATACAGCAATTTGCGACTGAGGGAGGTACATACTAGAAACATGAAAAGCTTATGTTATAAGACTTTTGTCTTCCGCAAAGCAGTATAAATCCCCTCAAAATAACATAAAAATACGATATAAATTCCCCTCCTCAAACAATTGAATGAAGGGGCATTTATATCGTATTTTATAAGCAATTTAGCCTACTTTTCTGGTTTCTTTTTCAGTAGATTGGGAGGGTTTTAGTTTGCGCTTCAGGGTTGAAACTGCGCCAAGTGTACTGACTACCAGGAGACTTAAAGTTCAAGTTTTCCAGAAAGAAAGTTAAACTAATTAAACATTCATATTAGGGTTTTATGTTAAATCTAATGTGTATCGCATCGCTTCTTCCAATTGCTGTAAATAACTAGAAGAAAGTGTCCCCAACTGTCTCTGAAGTCGTTGTCTATCAATAACGACAATTTGATAACATAAGGCTACTGATTCCTGATTTAAACCTCCTTGTCCTGCGGGAATAACCATTGTTCCGGGGATTTGTGCACGACGTAAATTACTGGTTAATGGAATTACAACAACAGTGCTAGTGAAGCGATCAATATTGTTATATTCGACAATAATAACAGGTCGAATACCAGCTTGTTCTGAACCACGAATCGGATTCAAATCAGCTAGATAAATATCGCCTCGCATTTATTCCTTATCCTCTTGTTCAAGGTGAGATAAATAATCGGGTAAAATACTTTCTGAAAAGCTAATATTCTCTTGAGCAAATTCATTTTGTAACGATTGTGCTTCTGCATCTGAAATATTATCCCATTTCTGAAAACGTGAATTTCTTTGTAAGGATTGAGCGAATTCAAGGACTTGTTGCTGTTTTTCTAGCGGTAAAGTCTTAATACTTTGCAAAATCTGGTCTTGAAGATTATTAATATGGGTGATAGACATTTTAACTTTTACCATATCTACACTAAGCCAACCATTTTACCATAAAAAAACGCTCTTGTTGTCAATTAGTTAGCAGCAATTAAATAATAGACAATACACAATAGACAAAAAATACCCCCTCAACTGACTAAATGAAGGGGCATTTATGGTATTTTTAGAAGCAATTTAGCCTACTTTTGTGGTTTCTTTTTCGGTGGATTGAGAGGACTTCAGTTTGCGTTTGAGAGTTGAAGCTGCGCCGAGAGTACCGAGGGCAAATAGTCCAAGAAGGGAATTGGGTTCGGGAACCGCTTCGGAAACCGGTTTCATCGTCAGTGGCCCAGCGCCGCTGGTGAAATCAAGGAAGGTGGGGAAAGCCGTGGGATCTGCCGCATCTACTAGGGGTGAAATGTCGCGGAGGCTGAAGGCTGTTACGTTAGCTAGGCTGAAGTTAGTAGAGAAGAAATATTCCGTTAACCCATTAGATATGAGATCGCTTGCTATGAGAATGTCACCCACATAGAGATCGATGGTACTGTTGAATCCAGGTGGGAGGATGAAGCTTAAAAACTCGCCCAAGCCAAGGGAGTAGTCAAATCTTGAGACAAAAGGTGGGTCAAACCAACGGCGGGGCTCGGGATTAGGGAAAAGGAATTCGCCTCCTGCCACAACCGAGGGCAGCAACGGGTTATCTGGGGTGGAACCAGGTGGTGCGACGACAACCGCTTGGGCTACTTGCGGTGACAAGGCGCTCAGAGCAGTCGCCAGTCCAAGTGCCGCGCCTGCAAGCAAAAAATTAGACAGGTTCTTAATGTTCATGATGTTCATGAGAAGCTGAGAGATTTTTAAAATGGGAGCGCCCCCCTCGCAGCTAGATCAAGCAACAGCCCAACCCAACACCAAAGGGAGATAGCAAGAGCCTACAGACTCCCCCCCCTCCCACAACTGTATCAAAAGCTACAATTTAATAAATCTTTACATTCTTTTCTTAATCCCGATCAAGAAACCGCAGAACCGAATCGGTTGTGAACAGCCCACCGCTTTTACCATTTTTGGTTAGTATCTGGATGTGGTATTATTCGAGGTGTGTTCGGATTATCTGATACGATCAAGGTCTATGACAACTTACCATGAAATCCTCAGCCAAATAGAGAATCTTCCCCTTACGGATAAGTTGCGACTTTTAGAGGATTTAAAAACTATCATCAAGCCGACCCTAGCGCCAAAAGATGACGATGAGATCATTCCAGCCGAAGAACTTGCTGAAAGCCAAGCAGCATGGCAAGATTATTTATCCGGTCGAGATACTGGAATCACTTCAACAGAATTAAAATACAAATTATTTGGAGATAAACTTGGCTGATTATATTCTACTTAGACAAGCAGAACGCTACTTAGAAAGGATGCCTAAAAATGATCAAATTCGTCTTCTTGAAGCTTTGGATACTTTGATTTCGGATTCTACAAAATTAGATATTAAACCCCTTTACGGAAGAGATGAACTAAGATTGCGAGTAGGTAAGTATCGAGTGTTGTTTTTTGAAGATAGAGACAACAATCTATAGGTCATTACAACTATTAAACCTCGCGGCGATGTCTATAAATAATACCAGAACTCTTTTCTAGACTGCTGTTTCTCCTTTCGCCATAAGACAGTGATTCACAGAAGAAGGAGTCTCAGGTGTTTTTCCCTGTTTTGCCCCTTTTCAGGTGAACTATCCACTTCCGTGAGGGATTGTGACGCGGTATGTCGGATTTGCTGCCTCATTATTGGGAATTAATGAAATCTTGAGGATGAACGATGGTAATATTGGGAATAGGGATAAAGTCATCAGGATTAAAGGTTAATAAATGGGTAATGTTAGAAGCTTTCATAACAGCAAGAAGCCTAATATCATGAGTGCGTTTTCCTTTAATGTTGTAGATGGTGACTAATTGAAACCAAAGGGGAAAAATATCCGGCGTTTCTGCAATTAATGTAAAGTTATCTAATAAATCATTGACATAATTTGTAGCTTGTGCTGGAGTCCAACCTAAACCATTAACATCAAGGGGGCGGGTTGCAACTACCCAAAATTCAATTAAAACTTGAGGAATAATAACACATTCATTATAGCGGTGTGCAGTCGTATGAGGTACAGTGTCACGAGCTATAAACCATGCTAGGCAAGGCTTGGTCTGTATCTCACTCAAGCGCTTACCGCTATAGCTGTTTCAACGATTTGAGTAATTACATTATTAGCAAGAGAATAAGTTGCTGAAGACGTATCAGCCGCCCGAAGCAAAATGTTAGTATCCAGTAAATATTGAGTCATTAGTCTTCATACATAGTGTCACGGTGTAAAGCTTCATCAGGTAAATTCGCACTTGTTTTAGGAAGTTTAGCGATTACTTTCTGCCATTTTTGAGCTTTTTCCTGGGGAGTGAGACTATAATCTGGGGAAGGGAGGGAAATTCTTGAGGTGAGAGATTCGGTGAAGGATAACACCTCTTGTTGTTTTTCTAAGGGAAGTTTTCTTAGGTTTTTAATGATAACTTGTTCAATGTTCATTTGACTTAGACTAATAGGCAACCATATCGATCATATCTCATGCCGCAATTTCTCTATATTTAATAAATCTTTACATTCCTCTCCCTCATGGCTTACGCTGGTATCTGCACTACTTCCTTGTCAGCATCAGGATTTTCAGTGATTTGGGGATTTTGAGGATGGGTGATGGGTGAAGATGGAAACGCTCTCGACATTGACCTTGTAGATTATCATTGAGGGAAAAAACATGATGACCCTGAAAAATCCCGTACATCCGGGCAGAATTGTCAAAAGTTCGATTGAAGAGCTTGAATTGACCGTTACAGCTGCGGCAAAAATGCTGAACGTGTCACGCTCTAGACTATCTAACCTAATCAATGGCAAGGCGGGGATTTCCCCAGAAATGGCTGTGCGTTTGTCAAAGACAATCGGTAGCACCCCTGCTTTCTGGCTGCGCCTCCAGATGAATTATGATCTTGCTGAGGTTAAAAAACAGGAAGATAGAATTTTGTGAATCCGATTGGGTTACAACACCAAACAACATTGGGTTAGTGCGATCTCGAAGAGAGCCGCCTTCGACGGTGCGCTGCTTCTGTAGCTGATAAACTAGGGATACCAGCTTTGATCAAGGCATCAGCATGACCACTAACGCGGCAAAAACTCAATGGCAGTATTTAGAGAAACGTCCTCATTCCTGGCGACAACAGCTTTGTTTTCAAGGTAGGAGGCTGAAAGCTTTTGATGTCTGGTCAGATATGATTGTCAACGATATGACTCCTCAAGAAGCAGCTCTTAATTGGGAGTTACCTTTGGCTGCTATCTACGAAGCAATTGACTACTGCGAGGCTAATCAGCAGCTACTCAAGCAAGAAGCAGAAGAAGAACGCCACCGTCTGGAAGCAAAGGGGATTAGTGTTGAGCCTAAGATTATTGCTTGATGAGGACTCGCAATCCCAACTTCTGGTTAAGTTACTTACGGCTGCTGGTCATGACGTACTGACGATCAATAAAATTGGTTTGACTGGCTGCACAGATGATGTCGTACTTGACTATGCCATACAGGAAAATCGGATTCTGCTAACTCATAACTGCGATGACTTTGAAGAGTTGCACCAAGCCAATCCAAGCCATTCGGGGGTCTTAGCGGTTTACCGTAACGCTAACCGCTTTAAAAATATGGACTTCAAGGCAATTGTCAATGCGATCGCCAATCTGGAAACGGCTAACGTCCCTCTTGCTAATCAGTTCATTTCCCTGAACCACTGGAACTATTAATTCTGCTTTGTCGTGATCGCGTCACAAATTTTAAGTTATATATCTCTCTCACTAGCGATCGCTTTCTTTTCCCTGTTTTACTGCTTCTCAGGCGAACTATTCTCATTCCGTGAGATATTGTGGCGCAGTGTGTCGGATTCGCCTTTGCCTTCTCCCTTGACTGCGCTTCAACTCGATCGCAAACTAAATTAAACAGGATTACCTCGTACCAACCAGATGATAGACTGGGGATAATAGAAATAATTGAATATGGCTACATTACCGGAGGAAACCTTAGCGAGCATTTTTGATCTACTGCGTCAACTAGCGGATCAGATAGAGTACGCATCGGCAACGGAATGGCAACTTTTTACAGAATATGGGGAAAATGAACGGACATTATCAGAATTAGAAGAATTATCTAATGCCAGAGAGAGGGTAACTAATTCCTACTCCCGAATTAATAATATCCTGCTGAGAATTTTACAAGAGCAGCCGACTCTCTCAAATACGATGCTAGAGATGTTAGAAAGAGCGATTTTGCAAGGAACAGCCAGTGTGGATGCTGTTAGTGCTAGTGTTGATGAAGTAAAGAGGCAATGGAACTTATGATGACTTACCGCACCTCCTATCCCGATGAAGCAACGAGAAAACAATGTCTTGAAAACTTACGGGAAACTAACCGCCAGATTGAGCTTTATAATCTTTTTTTAGACGATATACTCGCCCAACTGGAAACAGAATCCCGTCAAAAGAGACGAGAAAGGCTATTGCAAAGAGGGCAAACTATTAAATAGAGGGATGCACAGAAGAAGGAGTTTCAGGTAGTTTCTCTTGTTTTACTCCTTCTCAGGCGACCTATCCTCATTCCGTGAGATATTGTGGCGCAGTACGTCCTATTCGCCTTTGCCTTCTCCCTTGACTGATCCTCAACTCGATCGCCAACTAAATTAAACACAATTAATATCAACCGACGGGATTCAACTGACCCAATTCCACGCTCACCGCATCAAAGCGATTGTCCCCGGGACAAGAGGAGAGAATTTCCCATCCCTAGTCGGCAATAACGGGTACGGTAGGGATCGAACCTACAACCGTCCGCTTAGAAGGCGGATGCTCTATCCATTGAGCTACGTACCCAGGAAAGCACAATTATAGATTATACTTCCAAAAGTGACAAGTGGTAGGACTAATTTTCGCCGTTGCCCCTCTTTGCCACTGTCCAAGCTTAATGATGATGGTGGTGTCCGTGGTGATGATGGTGATCGGAATGAATGTGAGGAATTGTTACAGAACTATTGACAGATAAAGCCTCTTGTGATATCAAAGCTTCGATGTGTTCCTCGGCCCAATCGGCAGCCATCTGGCAAAATTCGGGGTTATCGTTGACACAGGCCATCTGCACATAATTAACCTGGTCGTGTTTGCGGCGTAAAGCTTCGATAATATGCTCCACATCCAGTAAAGTTTCGTGATTTTCCGTAGCAAAGCCAATCGGCATGAAAATTAAGGCTTTTGCCCCTAATTCGATTAAATTCTTCGCCGCTAACTCTGCATTCGGTTGCGTCCATTTAATTAAGGGGGTTTGGTGATTTAACCAACCCACAGAAATCAAGGGATAACGATAGATTAATTTTTCCCGGACTAACTCGTATAAAGCTTGACTTTCATCGATTCCTGACGTAAATCCCTTAGCTTCGTGGGGACAACCGTGATTCATTAAAATAATGCCAATTTGCGAGGGAAGACAGCTACTAGCTACCTCGGCCGCGATTTTTTCCTCCACTAACCGCGCCATTAGATCTATATAAGCGGGTTGGTTATAAAACGAGGGAATATAGCGCAATCCTTTGACCCAATGTTCCCCCGTTTGTCCTTGAGCTAAAGCTTTGTTAACTTGTTCGATGGCAATGCCACTGGTAAAGATAGAATCAACAACGAGGAGAGGATAGATCAAAATTTTCTCAAATCCCCGCTCGCGGATTTCCGTTAACACCTGTGCCGGTAAAAAAGGCGCACAGAAGTTAAACGCTTTGAATACCTCCACCCGATTACCCCATTTTGCCTGTAAATTGCGCTCGATTTCCTGTCTTTGATGCTCGAAAATGTGGTTATGGGGCGAAATAAAGTGATTATGCTGGTGTTGCCATTCGTGTAGGTCAAATATGGCCAATAATTTCGCTAGGGGAGGATAAACCCAAGTCGGTACAGGAGCGAACTTAGCTGTCAGCAGATTTAAGGCCTGTTCATTATAGTTGGCAAAGTCCTCGTAACTCTCCACTTCCCCGTATCCCATCAATAATACCGCCACTCGATCGCTGTGGTTATGGGTAGCGGCTAACTGTTGTTGATCTGAAATGGCAACCACGTTTTTAACCCCGATTTTTTAAGTGAAAAACGCTATATCACTGGGATAGTAGCGTTTTTCCATCCTATCCCCTCGCACGCGATAGACCGCTAAAAATTTATAACCTCTACAGAATCATACAGATTGCTTATCATCCTGATTAATAAAACGAGATGTAAAGAAACTTTAAATAATGTTAAGATCGTTGCAGTCCCACCTATGAGAGATATGACAGCAGGCGTGTTTGGTAGCTTACCTTTTTCCAATCAGAGCGGCGATCAACTCATCAGTAAAGTGGTGAGTGCTGCGATCGCTGCATTATTCAAACGGACAGGCAAGCTGAAAGCGACTGTCCGCGCCGAACCCGTAGCCAAATTACTGCAAGGCAGTATCGACGGTTTTGACTTTATCGGTCAGTCGATGCTGATGTACAATGGCCTACGCATCGAAGCCATGGAATTGTATGTACAAGCGGTGGCGATCGATTTTAGTGCCATTTTTACCGGACAGGTAAAACTCCGTCAACCGACGCGGGCCACTTTGCGGGTAGTTTTAACGGAAGAAGACTTAACCACCTCTTTTAATACACCTTTTATTGTCGAAAAACTGCAAAGATTAGAGTACGAAGGTAAGTCAATTCACTGTCAGAATACGGAATTAATTCTCAATGACGATAAAACTTTAACTCTGAAAAGTCTCATCAAATTGGGAGAAGAAGAACCAATTCTTCTAGAAATGACCACTGCTGTGGTTGTGGAAGAACGGCGAAAAATTCAATTTGTTGAGGTGGTTTATCAAGGCGACGAAAGATCGAAAGCTTTAGGAGAAGCTTTAATCAGCCACGTTAACAACCTCATGGATTTAGATAAATTTGCCCTCGATGGTACCCAATTAAGAGTCGATCGACTACGTTTAAAAGATAAACAGATTATCTTTTATGGTATCGCCGATATCGAGCGTTTTCCCCAAAGAAAATAGGCAGTATTTTGGCCTTTTAATCGTGCTTGTGGCTACAGGGAGGCACAGGATCGTAACCTCCGGGGTGAAAGGGATGACAACGGAGAATACGCTTAATTGCTAACCAAGAACCCCGCAGCACACCAAAGCGCTCGATCGCTGCTATGGCATACTGGGAACAGGTGGGTTGAAAACGACAGGAAGGGGGAAATAGCGGCGAAATAAACCGTCGATATCCCTCAATTAAGCCAATAAAAATTCCTTTCATCAATGTCACCTCGATCGCCTAAACTAATAGATAGTCAATTTTCGCTTTTGCCACGTGGAACTATCCCACTCTCTCCTATTTTCGCTCGGTTTAGTCGCCTGTTACCTAGCTGTTCTGATTCTGATCGCTGAAAAATTAAAAAGTCTTTTCAGTACCAATGGCGAAATTACCCGCAAAGTTGTCCACATTGGCACGGGAAACGTCATCCTTTTGGCCTGGTGGTTAAATATCCCCGCTTGGGTGGGAATAAGTGCGGCCATCCTAGCGGCAACTATCGCTATACTATCCTATTTTTTACCCATTTTACCCAGTCTTAATAGTGTCGGTCGCCGCAGTTGGGGAACTTTTTTTTATGCTGTTAGTATCGGTGTTCTCGTGGCTTATTTTTGGCCAATTTCTCACCCCGAATATGCGGCAATGGGTATTTTAATTATGGCTTTAGGAGACGGATTAGCAGCCCTAGTGGGACAAAATTTTGGTCAACATCCCTACAAAATTTTCGGCAGTGGCAAAAGTCTGGAAGGTTCCCTGACTATGTTAGGAATCAGCTTTTTAGTCAGCTTGATTATTTTATCTTTTATTAATGGCATGAATCCGCCAATTATTTTAGTATCTTTATTAACAGCGATCGGAGCTACTATTCTAGAAACTTTCTCGAAACTAGGTATAGATAATCTCACTGTACCGATTGGTAGCGCCGCCATTGCCTATTTTCTTACCCAAATTTTCATCTCAATCTAGGCTATCTCAGCTTTCAAACTACCGAAGACCGACGATATTCACTGATAACTGATAACTGATAACTGATAACTGAAATGACTTTTACGATCACTCAAAACCAAAATCAATATCTTACCTATTGTCTCAAGGATGAAGAAGCTGACGCTTATCTGGAAGTAGTTCCCGCTAGAGGAGGAATCATCACCCGTTGGCAAATTTGCGGAGAAGATATTTTCTATCTGGACAGAGAAAGATTCAAAGATCCTAACCTCAGCGTCCGCGGAGGAGTCCCGATTTTATTCCCTATCTGTGGCAACTTACCCGATAATACCTATCAATACCAAGGCCGAAACTATAGCCTCAAACAACACGGATTTGCTCGTGATTTACCCTGGCAAGTGAGCAAACAAAGCACAGAAACTGCCGCTAGTTTAACCCTAGAATTAAACAGCAATGAAGCCACTCGTCAAGTATATCCCTTTGATTTTCAATTAATCTTTACCTATCAACTGCAAGGAAACAGCCTCAAAATTCACCAAAAAGTAATTAATCTTTCCCCCGAAAAAATGCCCTTTTCTATCGGGTTCCATCCCTATTTTCAAGTCACCGATAAAACCCGATTATCCTTTGATATTCCCTCCTCCCAATACCTCGATCAACGCACGAAAACCTTCCATTCCTACTCCGGCAACTTTGACTTTAATCTCGAAGAAATTGATGCCGCTTTTCCGCAAATTACTCGCCATCAAAGTAGTTTTAGTGATTCCTATCATCAACGTCAAATTATCCTCAGTTACGACGATCTCTATACAACTATAGTTTTTTGGACCCTGAAAGATAAAAATTATATCTGTCTCGAACCCTGGAGCGCTCCCCGCAACGCCCTCAACACAGGCGAACATTTGACCTACCTAGAACCCCAGAGTAGCCGCGAGGCGATCGTGGAAATGCGAGTCAATCAAATTTAAATTACCCCTTGACTTAGCCCCGATAAGATGTTATATTGATGAATCGTGTGCAGAACACGAAACGGGTCGCTAGCTCAGCGGTAGAGCACTCGGCTTTTAACCGATTGGTCTTGGGTTCGAATCCCAGGCGACCCATAAAAACTTACTGATATAGAAAGATTGACTTGTCTTCCCCTGTCTATGGATTAGCCTTACATACCAGCAGTCCCCAACTAGGACTGGCCCTCTCTAATTTCAGCGATGATAGTCGTCAACAAACTTGGGACTTAGACAGGGACTTATCGAACCTATTCCACCCCTATCTAAAACAGTTCCTAGCCCCGCAAAAATGGGCTGATTTAGCCTTTCTAGCCACTGCTAAGGGGCCGGGGAGCTTTACCAGTACCCGCATCGGTATAGTCACCGCTAGAACCCTAGCACAACAATTACAGCTACCGATTTTTACCGTCTCCAGTTTAGCGGCCTTGGCTTGGTCACAACGGGATTGTTACCCCCTCGATAGCTATCTAGCCCTAGAAATGCCCGCAACTAGGGGACAATTGTATGTGGGCATCTATCGGGGTAATCGGGTTTATTTAGCTGATAGCCTGATGACTCCGGAACAATGGCAGCAGACTTTAGAAAACTTAACTATTCCCTATCAAAGATTAGCCACACCCAGCTATTTAGGCATAAATGCCCCCGATATCCTCGATTTAGCCTATTTGGATTGGCAAACGGGAAAACGCCCCCATTGGTCGGAGGCGCTACCATTTTACGCGATGTGATTAGCAATTCCCTCTTTTTTTCCAACTATAACCAGCTAATCCGAGGGTTAGCAATCCTAAAACTGCGCTAGGTTCTGGGACAGGTTTGACGGAATAAATCGCCACATTACGACTCACTTCATTGGCAACAATTAACAGGGGAGTACCATTAGGACTATCGGCAGCGGGGATAAATAATAATCCTTCGGGAGAGATATCGCCTAATTGCGAATCGTTGATATAATTGGTGAACAAAGGATTACTAGGGTTGGTGATATCATAAACCATGAAACCGCCAGCCCTTTCTATTCCCACAAAACTATAGAGACGATTCCTCACGCTTCCTACTGCTAAACCTTCCGGTTCTGGCCCGCGGTTATCGCTACGACTATCGAAACTGCTAGGAGTGCCATCGGAATTAAAAATACTAGGAGTTAGGGGAGTTGTCGAAAAAGCCGCTAAAATTTGTTCAAAATCATCGCCACTATCGAAGACTTGGGACAGTCCATTAGTGACATTCCAAATAGAAAAAGAACGACCACCGTAGGCAAAAAGTTGGCTATATCGACCTTGGGCGTTAAGTCCGTCAATGCTAGAAACATCTAAACGTCCGAGATTTTGGGCTAATTGCAATTGGGCCGCATTAGGGAAAGCATTGGGGTCTAAAATTAGATTTTGATTAGAAACTCGTCGGGCCTCATTTCTAGTATCCCCTTCATTGGCAGTAATTAAATAGGTTTGTCCGGCGATAGTAACGGTAGCGATCGTATCCGGTTGATATAAGCCAAAAACCGGCCAATTATTAATTCTCACTGCTGGGGAATTAGCCGCTCCTCCAAATACTACCCCATCTTGATCGCTAGGATCCAAACCATTACCCGGTGCGTTAAAATTTTTGGCTCCTAAAGGTAAAATACTGGTGACTTGAGCGTTAACAATATTGACTATTGCAATAGCATTATTTTCCTGTAGAGACACCCATGCAGTGGTTCCATCGTCGGAAACGGTGATGTATTCCGGTTCCACATCTTGGGAAACCGTTTGACCGGGAAAAATACGGACTCCCTGACTTCTGAAAGTGTTCTCTTGACCATTAAAACTGATAAAGGTAGCAGTGTTGACCGTGGGATTGAGAATACCAGAGCTAAGGTCAATAATACTAATAGAACCATCGGGATTGACACCGTTAGCTGCTTCCCCTTCGTTAGCGACCAAAACCCGATTACCGTCAGGAGTAAAGGTTAACATATCAGGTAAAGCACCCACAGTAACCTGACTCTGAAAGACACCATTAGTATCGAAAAATACTACACTGCCGTTATTGGTAATCGGATTAGCTTCCATGGCCAGGGCCACGATACCATTTTTGATGGCAACGCTGTTAACCCCCGCACCGTAGGGGCTAAGATCGAGCGATGATAAGGTAATAGGACTAGCGGGATTGCTGATATCGGCAATATCTAGACGATTATTGGGACCGGTCACGAATAATCTGCGACTAGCGGGGTCATAAGCGGGAATTTCTGCCCCAAAATTATTTGTAGTATTGCCAAGACTGCTCAATCGGGTGATATTTAAAGCTGAGGCCGATTCGGTAACAATGTTGATACTGCCAGCAATTGACAGCAAGGTTAATAAAAATTTCCAATGGTGACGATAGATAGCATGAATCATATTTTTAGCTGAAACCCTGCAAAAAAAGGCTAAACAATCGCATTTTTTCAGCCCCAAGTTAAAGGAAGATTAAACAGGAGAGAAATTAAGGATATCTTCAAAATTTGGCCGAGAACAGTAAAAGCGAACTAGGAAAACGGGTTACTCGCTCGATTTTTAGTTGAACGGCTCATTTACCGGAGTGATAACATGGATTAGTATAAGCTCGATCAATATGGAATCAAGACTCGTGTTATCTACTCTCCTAGCCGATTTCAAGATCATTTTTGAACGTGACCCCGCTGCCCGCAACTGGTTAGAGGTACTGTTTTGTTATCCCGGATTACAGGCTTTACTGTGCCATCGCTTCGCCCATTGGCTATATCAGATCGGGATTCCCTTTATTCCCCGTTTAATTTCCCATCTTGCCCGTTTTCTGACTGGTATCGAAATTCACCCCGGCGCCCAAATAGGTCAGGGTGTTTTTATCGACCATGGCATGGGAGTGGTCATCGGAGAAACGGCCATTGTCGGTGATTATGCCCTCATCTATCAAGGAGTTACTTTAGGAGGGACGGGGAAAGAAAGCGGTAAACGTCACCCGACTCTAGGGGAAAATGTGGTCGTCGGCGCTGGGGCCAAGGTTTTAGGTAATATTTATCTGGGTAATAACGTTCGCGTCGGTGCTGGTTCTGTGGTCCTGCGCGATATTCCTGCCGATTGTACCGTTGTTGGTGTACCCGGTCGTTTAATCTATCGGGCCGGGACGCGGGTGGAACCCCTCGAACACGGTGATTTACCCGACTCGGAAGCGGTGGCTATTCGCGCTCTGGTGGACCGCATTGAACAACTGGAAAAACAAGTGTACGAATTGCAGCTAGAACGGTCAAAAGAACCAGATTATCGAATTAATTGCCCAGTTTTAGCCCATTTAGAAGAAGAAGCGAGTCATAGCTTTTGTCCTGGGGCCGATCGGGATATGCGCGAGTTTCTCGAAAGGGCGGTTTAACTCCGATAATCTTCTGATATGATAGAAGACTGGTTTTCTAAGTAAGTGGTTTTAATTAAATAGAAGATAGATTTTGCCTTCGATCCCCCCTTAATCCCCCCTTGATAAGGGGGGTATCTGACAATTTTTAACACCTACCTACTTAGTAGCTGAAACCCATTCATCAAGGCTATGATTGTTAAGGACTACTTGGCACCGTCCGATGGCTCAAACTGACTCAATCCGTATCCGTGGCGCCCGACAACACAATCTCAAAAATGTTGATCTCGAATTACCCCGCAATCAGTTGATTGTTTTTACGGGAGTTTCGGGATCGGGCAAATCTTCCCTCGCTTTCGACACTATTTTTGCGGAGGGACAGCGCCGCTATGTGGAGTCCCTCAGCGCCTACGCGCGCCAATTTTTGGGACAATTAGATAAACCCGATGTGGATGCGATCGAGGGTTTAAGTCCGGCTATTTCCATCGACCAAAAATCCACTTCCCACAATCCCCGTTCTAGTGTGGGAACTGTAACGGAAATTTACGATTACTTGCGTTTATTGTTCGGTCGTGCCGGTGAACCCCATTGTCCCCATTGTGATCGCAATATTGCCCCCCAAACCATCGATCAAATGTGCGATCGAGTGATGGAATTAGCCGAGAAAACCCGTTTTCAAATCTTAGCCCCAGTAATTCGCGGCAAAAAAGGCACTCATAAGCAATTAATCTCTAGTTTGGCCTCCCAAGGCTTTGCCCGGGTGCGGATTGACGGCAAGGTAGTAGAATTATCCGAGGGCATCGAGTTAGATAAAAAACATCTTCATGATCTTGAAATTGTTATTGATCGCCTGATCAAAAAAGAGGGTTTACAGGAAAGATTAGTGGATTCTTTAACCACTTGTTTAAAGCATTCCGATGGTGTAGCGATTGTGGAAATTCTCGATGAGAATAACGAAGATAATCCCGAAGTTACCAAAGAAATTGTCTTTTCCGAGAAATTTGCCTGTCCCGAACACGGGGCAGTTATGGAAGAATTATCCCCCCGTTTATTCTCTTTTAATTCTCCCTATGGTGCTTGTCCCAACTGTCACGGATTGGGCAGTTTACGGAAATTTTCGGCAGATTTAGTCATTCCAGACCCAAAACAACCGGTATATTCTGCTATTGCCCCCTGGTCAGATAAGGATAATTCCTACTATCTTTCTCTCCTCTACGGTTTAGGGCAAGCTTTAGGTTTTGAAATCCAAACTCCTTGGCATAAACTAACAAAAACCCAGCAAGATATCATTCTCTATGGTAGTAAAGAACCGATCTATTTTGAAGATGATTACCGTTACGATACTGGTCGCGGTTACTATCGAGAATTTGCGGGAGTTATCAATATCTTAGATAGGAATTATCAAGAAACCACCTCGGAAGTTATTAAACAAAGACTAGAGAAATATATTGTTAACCAAACCTGCGAAGTTTGTCACGGAAAAAGATTAAAACCGGAAGCTTTATCGGTACGTTTAGGACAATATACGATCACGGATTTTACTGGAGTTACCATTCGGGATTGTTTGCAGAGAATTAATGATTGTCATTTAACCCCAAGACAGGCATTAATTGGGGAATTAGCCATCAAAGAAATCAAAGCGAGACTACAATTTTTAATCGATGTGGGATTAGATTATCTTACCCTCGATCGACCGGCGATGACTTTATCCGGGGGAGAATCCCAACGAATTCGATTAGCCACTCAAATCGGTTCGGGATTAACGGGAGTATTATACGTTCTCGATGAACCTAGCATCGGATTACACCAAAGAGATAATAGTAAACTGTTAGAAACCCTGCAAAGATTGCGAGATTTAGGTAATACTTTAATTGTCGTCGAACACGATGAAGAAACGATTCGGGCAGCCGATTATGTGGTCGATATCGGTCCCAAAGCGGGGATTCATGGCGGAGAAATCATCTGTCAAGGCAGTTTTAAAACCCTTTTAAAGTCCAAAAAATCGATAACAGGGGCATACTTATCGGGACGCAAAGTTATTGAAACTCCCCCCCAAAGAAGGTATGGGAATGGTAATGCTTTAGTCTTAAAAAATTGCCATCAAAATAACCTAAGAAATATCGATGTAACGATTCCTTTAGGAAAATTAGTCTCGATTACGGGGGTATCTGGTTCAGGCAAATCCACCCTAATTAATGAGTTATTATATCCAGCTTTACAACATCATTTAACCCGTTTAACTCCCTTCCCCAAAGAGTTAGATAAAGTGGCAGGATTGGACGCGGTTGATAAAGTAATTGTCATTGACCAATCACCGATAGGACGCACTCCTCGGTCAAATCCTGCCACCTATACGGGGGTTTTTGACATTATTCGCGAGATTTTCACCGAAACCATCGAAGCAAAAGCTAGAGGTTACAAAGCGGGGCAGTTTTCTTTTAATGTTAAGGGAGGACGCTGTGAAGCTTGCCTAGGCCAAGGGGTAAACGTCATCGAGATGAATTTTCTCCCCGATGTCTATGTGCAGTGTGATGTGTGTAAAGGGGCGCGTTACAATCGGGAAACCCTACAGGTTAAGTATAAAGGTTATTCGATCGCCGATGTCTTAGATATGACGATCGAGGAAGCATTAAAGGTCTTTGAAAATGTCCCCCGGGCCACCACCAGATTACAAACTCTCGTGGATGTGGGTTTAGGATACTGTAAACTCGGTCAAAGTGCGCCCACTTTATCCGGTGGAGAAGCGCAAAGGGTGAAATTAGCGGCCGAATTATCCCGACGGGCCACGGGAAAAACCCTATATTTGATCGATGAACCGACTACGGGGTTATCTTTTTATGATGTGCATCATCTCTTAGATGTGTTACAAAGATTGGTCGATAAAGGTAATTCGATTATCGTCATCGAACATAATCTCGACGTGATTCGCTGTAGCGATTGGATTATTGATTTGGGACCGGAAGGAGGGGACAAGGGAGGAGAATTAATCGCGGTGGGAACACCGGAAACCGTGGCTAAATGTGAAAAATCCTACACCGGTCATTATCTTGCCCAAGCATTACTTCAATATCCCCCAAAAAAGCGGGATAATATTAGGGAAGAACACAGAGATAATAAAGCCAATGATCAAGATTAGTATTTAACTCTTGTTCGCTCTTAATTTCCTGACCGGTTTTCCAAGAATAAATTTTAATCTCTTGAAAGTAAGACCTTAACTGTCTTAATTGTTCTTTGGGGGTGGCGTAATAATTTCGCAGACGAAAATTATGGGGTTCATCCCGAATAATTGCATAGTCAGCAGTCAATAACTGTTGGTAGCTAAGAGAGGGATTACAGGCCCGCAAAATCGCCCAGATGACTAAATTGACATAGCTACTAAAAGGATTGAAACTAATCTTTTTTTTCCAATCGAATTCTGGGATAATTCCCTGAAGATTATGACTAGAAAAGCAAAAATAACCGCCAGTTTTACCGATGCGGCTAATTTCCTCTAAAACTAGAAAACGGTCAGCATGGGAAATATAATCAATGCCATTAAAACTAAAGAGAATAAAATCAAAATAATTATCCGCAAATTGTTCTAGATTTCTAGCATCGGCCACTTGCCAGACTAAATGGGGGAATTTTTGACGACAAGCGGCGATCATTTCCGCAGAATAATCAACACCGATATATTCTCCCACAAGAGGGGCAAAATACTTCGTAGTCCGTCCCGCACCTACCCCTAAATCAAGCATTTTCATCGTTGATAAATGCTCTTGCAGCAGGGTTAAAATTGTCTTTTCTGCCGGCTGTAGCGCGGTTAATTGGGCATAATAACCGACAATACTAGGGTCTCTATAGGTTTGCTGATTTTTGTCCTTAATCATTCTCGATCGCTCTTTCCTGCTGCCATCTTTAAGAAAATATTTAGACTATCATAAGATGCGCTTGAATTATCAACTTGGCATCAATGCAGCTTTTTAGTTCTTTTGTCTCATCTACAAGCATAGCATTTTCCAAAAGTGATAAAAGAAATATAAAGTTATTTTATAGTAGTTGTCTTTGGTGTCTGTCTGTGTTACAATTACCACAGCCAGTGATTATTAACACTTAGATAAAAAACTTCAAATATTATCTTAATCAATAGGAAAAAACATTTGTCTTGAGATGATATGAACAAAACTATTTTGAGCAATGCAATATTTATGACGTTTTTTTTATCGACGGTTAGTCATCGATATACTCAGAATGAGGCTTCTTTTCCTATTCGAGCTTTGGAAGGAGATAATTGTAATCGAGTAGTTGAATTGATCTATCAATCAGAAAAATTAGCATCAAATGACTCTAGCACAAAAGTTTATTTTGAAGGGTTTTTAAGAAGAATAGGAAAAGATGAAGATCAAACAAATACATTGGGATTTTGTGAACCAGCAACGGACAGGGAAACTCTATCTATTAAGATTGTTGTTGAAAATAATAATGAAATAAAAAAGATTGAATTACGTTCAGAAAAATCTCCTGGATATATGATATTCACACCCATATCTTTCGATATAAAAAATAATTATATTTTAGCTCGATACTATTTAGCTAATAACTGGGGTTCAGTAGATACTGGATATTTCACATACGATCTAAAATCCGATAAATTATCTTATATAAAAGCTTGTCAAGAAGAAGATTGGGTCGAATATAGAGACTTTATTTCTTCATTAGAAATTGCTTTTAAGTGTTCTTCTTACGGTCAAGATCCAACAGAAACATCATTTATTTATGATATTTTTAATTCTAGCAATGGTCAAGTTTATCGAGTCAGAGAAAGAATCAGAATCAAACACGAAAGATTTGGTGAAATTGTTGATTCAATGTCAATCATCAAAAGGCAGGTTTTTTAACTAAATAAATCCTGCTAATACTGTATCAAAAATTACAGCTAGTTTAACGCTATTTTACATTTATAAGGAACTTAATTGCGTCGATAAACGCAGAAAGGAGTAATTCCAGATATAATATAAAGTCGTTAATAAGAAGGTTAAAAACACTGGTTCACCATCTTTAAGAAAATATTTAGACTATCATAAGATGCGCTTGAATTATCAACTTGGCATCAATGCAGCTTTTTAGTTCTTTTGTCTCATCTACAAGCATAGCATTTTCCAAAAGTGATAAAAGAAATGTAAAGTTATTTTATAGTAGTAGTCTGTCAAGTTAAAATTGACGGATATAATTTAGTTAATTTGATACGAGCATCTTCGGTAGTGAATTGCCAATCAACAGGAGAAGAAGATTGATTTCTTTGTTGTTCCCAAGCCTCCACTTCTTGGATTAAAGTTTCCTTGTCAGAAATACGTCGGTTAAGACACTGTCTATTTAAAACACTCAACTCAATTTCCGCCATATTTAACCAACTTCCATGTTTAGGAGTGTAATAGAACTCTAATTTATCTAAGATACGACGAGCTTCAGGGGGAGGAAATGCTTTGTATAATGAAGCTTTAACATGGGTATTTAAGTTGTCTTGAACGACTCGGATTTTTTCAGCATCTGGATAACGTTCATCTACCAAGTATTTCATTTGTTGGGCATAATCAATACTCGTCCGTTGGTCAGTGACCTCAACGTGCCTCCAAGCTTTTAAAGGTTCAAAAAACATAAATATATTACTAACTCCTTCTCGTTCATATTGATAATCAAAGCGTTCAGGTTGTCCGGGTTCAGGAGGTAAAGGTGGTCGAGTTTCTGAAATGAGTTGTTTGCAGCTTTCATCAAAACAAACCAAGGGATAGGCTGGGTCGTAGGGCAGGATATATAGCCCTAAAACTTCTGACCTCTGACACACAAACTCAGCATCTTCATTAGGGGGAATTACCCAACATTCTTGTAACCAAGGTTTAATTTCGTTTTTTTTAACACTTGTCTAATGCTTTCATGAGAAATGCTTTCTACATACTCTAACACGACCATTTGTTCTGCTAATAATCGTAACGTCCAACGATGATAACCTGTTGGCGTTTCTGAGCAAGCCAGAGCTATTAAATGGGCTTCTGTTTCTCCATCTATCTTTTTCAGTTTTGACGAGTTTTGGGGGCGAGGATTTATGGCTTTTTCTCATCCTTCTTCAACAAATCTTTGTCTGACTCTTTCTATTGTCCTTCTACTGACATCCAAGGCTTCACTGATCTGATGATCATTCCAGCCCCCATTCTCTTGACTAATATCTGCTTTGAGCAAGATACGAGCATGATTAATTTTTCGGGCAGCCGCTTTCCCTTTTTGGGTCAATTCTTGCAAATAAGTACGTTCATTCTCCGTTAGGGAGACAATATATTTTTTAGCTGGCATAACTGGAAGAGTTAGTCTAAATTTAACTCTCCTATTATCTGTCATTATTGCTTTGACAGACCACTAGCACCGGGAGAGGAAAGCTATGCTTTCAGGTTTACTAAACAAGGGGCAAAACAGTTTTGGGACAGAATCCAACAGCGATACAGCCCAGCAAAATTCTTTGAATGAAAAATATTTATCTGAAGATGCAAGTGACGTTATAAAAGCTGGCTCTAAATCTTACATGAATTATCGAGAACGGGCTGAATGGTTGAAAAAGTTAAAACAGCCGAAACAGGAAAACTAGGGTTAACTGTGATCTTTCAAAATAAAATTCCCCTTTTTCTTGGGGAATTTTATTTATCTTGTCTGATGGGATTATTTAGGGCTTCCAGTAATATTCAGCAAACCCTATATACTGGTCATCATTCATGCCATCGCTAAAAGCGAGGGACGAATGCTGACACTAAGTTAAAATTGCGGTAACGCACCATAAATTCTTATGCTTGGTTTTTGTCAGTTTAATGGGCGGAGTCGGACTCGAACCGACATGAGGGGCTGCCTCGCCACATTTTGAGTGTGGTGCGTCTACCAATTTCGCCATTCGCCCTTGGCACTAGCTTTATCATTATAACCCATTTTTGGCCCCTTTAACAAATTGTGATAATCGGGGGAACTAGCCCAACGATCAATTTCTCGCGCGCGTAGGACGGGGAGGGGATGGGTTAACTGTTGGGTTTGCAAACCCTTTAACATTTCGCCCATTTCCGAGGCGCTGACGGCATCGTAGGACTTGGCCTGATCGATAAAAGCCTCTAAATTTAATAAAGGTGCGAGACTGGGGGAACCTCCGGCTAACTTCATTAACACCGACATGACGATTTTTGGGTCTTGAACTGCCAATAAAGCCGCTCGATCGCAGCTAAACTCGGCGCAGCGCACCCAGGCTAACATTCTTTCCTGTAGGGATCGTGCTAACATTGTCCCCCAATTGGGCAGCAATCCCGCCGCTAGGACCATAATATTGGCTAAAGTGAGATAAACGCCGTGTTCACATTTGAGATGACCTAATTCGTGGGCGATTACCGCTTGAATTTCTGCGGGAGTCAGCATTTCAATTAGGGAAGTGTGGATAACCATAAACGGTTTTTTGCCGCGCATGGCGAAGGTATAGGCGTTAGGAACGGGGTTTTGTTGAATGTATAATTGAGGTGGTTCTAAGTCGAGAATTCGGCAAGCTTCTAGGAGTAGATTATGCAGGTCGGGTAATTGTTTTTCCCCCACCAAAACACTAGCAGCAATATTATTTAAGTAAAAGAATTCCTCAGCGACGGAACCTAACAAACTTCTTACGGCTATATCTAACCCAGGCAATTGTTTGAGGGAATTAGTCGCATCCAGGTCGATAGGATGCCGAAAATCATTGGCTTTTAAGCCGAGTAATAACTGTTTTGATAATTCCATATTCTTATTCATTTAACCAAGCTTTGACGCGTTCTAAACTTTTCCAATCGGGTTTTCTAGCCAAACCATCGGCGATATTTTCATCCACTTCTTGGCGAACTTCTTTGTTTAAACTAACTAATTGTTGGATTAGTTCGATATGTTCTCTGACTCCGGCGGTTTTGGTTTCTAACATAGCCAAAACCAAATTGATCCGGTTTTGGGGGGAAACTTTATCGAGTTTAACGGCTTTTTGGGCGGCTTTTAGGGCTAATTCCGGTTTATCGGTGAGCATATATAACCAAGCTAAACAGGACCAAACGGCGGCATTTTTCGGACTGCGATCGCTTAATTGTTTAAATTCTGGCAATAAACTGGCGGCGCTTTCTCCCTGTTGGTAGCGTTCTAAACCTTGTTCGAGGGTAAAATTGGCGGTTTCTGTCATTTTCAGTTGCGGGGTTAATCAAGGAGCAAATTTAACGGTTATCGGTGTATTACACGGGGTTAATACAATTCAACTTTATCTAGTATTCTAGCAAAATTTGTCCCCTTGTCAGCAAAATTTTAAAAGACGATGCCGCGTTCTCGCCAGATCATCAATAGGCCACTCATCGAAACGAATAACATCACTGCTTGTTTAAATTGCTGGGGACTCATTTTTTCTAAAACTTTTTGTCCTAACCAATTACCCGGCCAGGCCGCTAATCCTAATAATAAACCGTAACCGAGAAAAGGCAGATGTAAAACTCCAAAAGCTGCGTAGGCGATTAATTTGGCCACATGAACTACTACCATGTGAACGGATTTCGTTGCCACCATTGGTTCTTTAACTAGCCCATAGTTGATATAAAACAGGTTCATCATCGGGCCAGTACTACCAACTAATCCCGATAGGAAAGCGTAGATAAATCCCGAGGGCATAAAATACCAAGTTTTAATCTCAAAAAAAGGATTTTCTTCTTGGGGAAATAATTGTTTAAGCGAGGAGAAAACCAGAAAAATTCCCAAAACTAGCGGCAACCATTTGAGTTGTAAATGGGCAAAGACAAAAGCACCGAGGGTAGATCCCATAATTGCCCCGGGTAGATACCACACCGTCGAGGGCCAGTCAATGGCGCGCCAATACATTCCCATGCGTTGGACGTTACCGAGTAGCATCCCCGTGGTTAAAACCGGAGGAATGACGGCAGCATCGAGAAACCAACCTAAAACGGGGAGTAGAATCAGGGGACTGCCCCCACCAGCAAGGGTACTAAAAAACCAAGCTAGACTACCTGCCAACATCAAGGTAACAATGATCATCGAGTTGTAAAGTTAAGTTAAAAAGAGCTACTTAATCTATTATGATATCCTCTTTGGGGTCTTCATCGGTATAATGCCATTCCACATTGGGCATAGCCTCGAAAGCTTGCCGGACGTAATCTTCCCAGAGTTTCCGCATTTTGGCTAGGTAGGGATCTCCTAGGCGCAATTGTAACTTATGACGTAGGCTTAGGCTATTAGCTTCATACATACTCAAATAGATAGGCGGTCCGACGGAAATATTCGATTTCATGGTCGAATCGATGGAAAGTAAGGCACATTTTGCCATTTCCTCTAGGGGTGTATCATAGGTAATAGTGCGATCGAGAATCGGTTTACCGTATTTAGTTTCACCTATCTGTAAAAAGGGCGTTTCTTTGGTGGCTTGAATATGATTTCCCTGGGGATAAATCAGGAATAATTGCGGATCTTCTCCTTTAATTTGTCCCCCAAGAATAAACTTACATTTAAAATCAATATTATCTTTTTCTAGCCAGGTTCTTTCCCTAGCTTGTACTTGACGACTTTTATCACCGATATAGTGGGCGATATCGTAGAGATGAGTCAGAGAATGGAGATTTTTATCCTCTTGATTGTGCAGATCTCTTTTTAGTTCGTGAATCACTCCTTGGCTAATCGATAAATTCCCCGATGTACAGACCATAATTACTCTTTCTCCCGATACCGAAAAGTCAAATAATTTCCGATAGGCCGAGATATAATCGACTCCCGCATTCGTGCGAGAATCCGCCCCCATAACAATGCCAAAACGATTGATAATTCCTAAACAGTAAGTCATTTTAAATTATAAATTATGAATTATGAATTGGGAAGTGGGGAGATGAGAGTGCCAGAGTTGGGATAAAAAAGCTAAATTCTGACGACCAACAACTGATAACTGATAACTGAATTAAGCCATAACCATACCACCATCGACGTTAAAGACTTGACCAGTGATATAAATAGCGGCGGGATCGGCGGCTAAAAAACGCACCATTCCGGCAACTTCTTCCGGTTTTCCATAACGGGAGAGGGGAATATATTTGAGAATTTCATCTGCTTTGAGGTCATGAGTCATATCGGTTTCAATAAAGCCGGGGGCCACGGCATTAACAGTGATGCCTCGACTGGCAAATTCTTTGGCTAAAGTTTTCGTTAAACCGATAACACCGGCTTTAGCGGCGCTGTAATTAGATTGACCCGGATTACCCATCAAACCGGATACAGAAGTGATGTTAATTATGCGGCCGCTTTTCTGTTTTAACATCAATTTACTGACGGCCCGAGTGCAGAGAAAAACCCCGGTTAAATTGAGATCGATGACCGCTTGCCAGTCTTCTAATTTCATTCTTAACATTAGGGTATCCCGGGTAATACCGGCATTATTAACTAAGACATCAATATGACCGAATTTTTCCTTGGTACTGTCCACTAAATTATCCACTTCTTCGCTTTTAGCCACATCTGCTTGTAGAGCTATTGCCTTTCCCCCGGCCGCGGTAATTTCTTCGACAACGGCATCGGCAGCACTGCTAGATTTAGCATAGTTCACCACTACAGTAGCACCCTGGCTGGCTAATTCCAAGGCGATCGCTTTACCGATCCCTCGCGAGGCCCCGGTTACTATGGCTACTTTGTCTTGTAAATGCTGGCATTCTGCGGGTAATAGTTTCATAATTTTCTGCATTCCCCAAATAATCGTCAAATCTCAAGAGAAAACTTTGTACTGATAACTTTGCTCAAAACACTTCATTATCTCACAAGCGGGCCAATCTGACCGCAGCAATCCTCAAGCGCGATCGCTCTGTCCCCACTTTCCTCTATAGTATCAGGGAGAATTGGCTGCCACTAATTGATCGAGTTGCTGCTGCATCAAATAACAGACTTTCTCATAACATTCGCGTACATAACGGCGGTCCCGGGCTGCTTTTTTGCCGTAACGTTCAAAAATAATTGGGGGACAAACCCGCGTATGTATCGGTACGGGTAAGGGAATATTCGGCAAGGGACCGATAGCTAGTCCCCAGGGTAAACCGAAATAGATGGGACAGGTCCCAGGGTCAATACCGAAAGGCCAAGGCATACCCTTTTTATGCAATTCTTTTAATTGAGGATAAATATCTTCGAGGACAAACAGAGTCGAGTGAGCGCCGTGGGAAATGGCGGGAATAATCGGCACTTCGTACTGTAAAGCTAGTTTAACAAAAGCTTGATTACCGGCAAAATGAATTTTATTTCTTAAACTGTGGGGACGGAAAACATCGGTAGCACCTCCTGGATAAATTAAGACACTAGCACCACTGTTCAAAGCTGCGATCGCCATTTTCGGATGAGCATGAATGGCCCCCATTTGGGCCACTAGATGCGCTTGGGATGGAAAAACTTGCCAGACTCGCGAATCCATCAAACCATAGACTAAGCGATCGCTGCCAAATCGTTGAAACCAATCATACATCATCATAAACATATCGGGAGCCGCTAAACCGCCGTTATGGGAGCCGATGAATAATACCTGTCCTGAGGGGGGAATATTTTCCCAACCATCGGTTTTAACGCGAAAATAATGGTGATAAAACCAATCCAGAAGGGGGACAAATTTTTCGATCACCTGCGGATCGCGATCCTCTAATGACCAACCCGTGAGGGTATCAACAGGGGCCTTGGCCGCTTGTAGGGATAATTCGGCAAAAGTGGCCGTAGATGAGACAAAAGAGCTAAAAATCTGCATTGATGGCCAGTGGATAATTTAATCGCATCTTATTATCGCAAATTTGGGTTAAAAAACCCATCGTTTTAGAACGGCTTTCCTTGATAATTTTAACATCTTTAATGTCTAATCTTCACAGTTGAACCAATTTTTATCTAATAATTGCTCTAAACTGTAAGGACATTCTCGGGGAAAATCGCTAGAAAAACCAGTTTTTTCTTGAACATAATCTAAAGCATCCTGATAGATTATCGGTAATTCCTCAGCTAAATAATTCTGTAAATTCGTCGTTAAATATTTTCTTAACTGAGTGCGAAAACTGATAATTTCCGCTCGCCAATGATTCCGATTTATTTCTGCTTCTGTTGTCCAATAGTGTAAAAGTAATAAATGTATGATCACTTGTTCAAGTAAGCTACTGACTCGGTTTTTATCTCTTTTACTCAAGCTTTCTAATTCCTCAATTAAATGGATTATATCTAATTCATCTAAGCGATTTTCCTTGAGGAGTTTTATTGTTTCCTCTAACCAAAGATGTTGATCAATTTCGTAAAGTAGGGGCAGGGTTTCTCCTCCCTCTACTTGCAAGGGATTCTGATTTAAAGTTTTCATTGCATTGTTTACGGTTCTTAATAGGAGATAAGTACCCTCATAGTGAGGACTTTAACCCTCATATATATATTAAGCCACTTTCTCCTAATTTTGATAGTGACACGGGAAAAATCACCGCCCACGCATATTGTCCCGTATTGCACGATCATCGCTGCCTAGAACGGGATGAATACGACAAATGTTACCACAGTCAGGCAAGTTCAGCTCTCGTTGCAGGGATAAGATGGTATTTTGTAGTTTCGATATTTTTGCACTTATTGCCTCTATTTTTTCCCTGATTGAAACAAGCTGTTCTCCAGCATCTTCATAGGCACGTCTTGTTTCCTGGTCTTTAGGATGTCGTCTTCCCCTGTTTTCGCGAGGATATACAACTGTATAAAGCACAAACAATGGATATAATCTCTTCCTCTCCTCCTGCCATTCCGAGATTTTCTTCTCCAGTTCTTTTATTAGAACTCTTGCAAATTAATTAGGGCTTGCTGAATAAATCTAAAAACCTTGCTGGATAAGACTTTTAGACTTTTTGGCAATCAAAAAGTACCAGCCCTGGGAGTGAGCGGGGGGAAAATTCAGGTACTTTTTCCCTGAAAATTAGGTAATTGACCACCTCAAAATCGGTAAAACCCCACACCCTACACCCCACACCCGTTCGGACCTGGGCGTGAGACTTCGGACGTTCGGCGAGCTCAGTCGAGCGGACGGTGAGCTTGTCGAACCGCCGCGTGAGCTTTTGTCGAACGCTCGGTCGAACGCTGATCTCACGGCCGAAGCCTGCCCCCACGAAAAACTTTTTCAGCAAACCCTAATTATATGTTATAGTAATGAGTTGACTAATTTTCCCCAAAAAATTAGTTGATTAGTACATTTGTTATGAATAAAAACCTGAAGTTTTACTTTTAACTCAAAACTCTTTAGAGCTGCTTTAATTTGGTTATCAAAACCTCTTTATTTAAGCGGCACAAACTATCTCAATTATAAAAATTGAGAATAAATTCTCCTTGTAGATTAATGTTTGACAAC
>NZ_JADBUP010000044.1:0-21258 GCF_020245605.1 Microcystis sp. M061S2
ACATTCCCGCCACCGCAGCCCTGTTAATTTTTGCGTTAATCTTCTCTGTGGTTTGATTGCTTACTGTCACCAGCCGAAAAAACCCTCCTTGAAGATGGAATGGGCTTTACCCCCCGCTGCTTAACCCGAACTGGGGTTAAAATAAGAAAGATTAAAACAAATAACCATGTCTCAACCGATTACCATCGAAGATATCTATAAACTTTTTGAGAAAACTAACGAAAAGTTTGAACAATCACGCCAAGAATACGATCGCCGGGCTGCCGAAGCCAAGGCCGAAGCCGATCGCCGAGCCGCCGAAGCTAAGACCGAAGCCGATCGCTGGGCCGCCGAAGCCGATCGCCGGGCTGCTGAAGCCGATCGCCGTTTGGCCGAGCTAGAGAAAACAGTGGCCAATACCAGTCGTGCTGTGGATAGTTTAACCACTCGCTGGGGAAGATTTGTCGAGGAATTAGTCGAACCTGCTGTTATTGGCCTATTTCGTGGCAAAGGTATCGATGTCAAAGAAACCTACAGTCGTGCCAGGGTAAAACGGCAAGGAATAGCCATGGAGATTGATATTTTAGCCGTCGATGAAACCGAGGTAGTTTTAGTAGAATGTAAGTCTCGTTTATCGAAAGATGATGTCAATGAATTTTTAGAAAAATTAAGTCGATTTAAACAAGCATTTCCCCATTATAAAAACTATCAAGCTTATGGTGCAGTGGCAGGAATAGAAATAGATGAAGGAGTAGATCGTTATGCCTATAAACAAGGTTTATTTGTGATTAAACCTTCGGGAGAAACGGTAGAAATTATTAATGATTCTGGTTTCGAGCCTAAATTATGGTAGGAGAAAGATGGTTCCTTCATCTGGCAAAGTATTGGCGGGAGGTCTAATTTTTCCAATCTAGGACTAGACTAACTTATGGATAGGATGCAGGATTAGTATTCATATTTTGATTCAGCAAACCCTAATTAATTTTTGAGGATTTAAAAACGGCAAAAATAAGGACTAAATCACCTAAAATCTGTGAATAGAGCATTTAAAATTCTCCTGACTACTGACGACTGACTGCTAACCCTAACAACAATTTTTGATTTTTACCAGAGGTTTAGTAACGTCTTGTCCTAAAATTGCCAATAGCCAGTTTCAATGCACAAGAGCCTGATGGCTAAAAACTGGCTCCAGTTTTTGCCCGGGATAGCACAGCTTGATCGCAGTGGATCGTAAAATGGGATAATGCTAACTTTGAGAGTCAGAGAGACTATGAGTGAATTCGACTACGATTTAATTATTATCGGTGCTGGAGTTGGTGGCCACGGGGCAGCCCTACACGCAGTCAAATGTGGGCTAAAAACAGCTATTATCGAAGCCAAAGATATGGGAGGAACCTGTGTCAATCGCGGTTGTATTCCTTCTAAAGCTTTGCTGGCAGCCTCGGGACGAGTGCGAGAATTGGCCGATAGTGACCATCTGAAAAGTTTAGGTATTGCCATCGGTGGCGTGAATTTTGACCGTCCAACAATTGCCGATCATGCTAACAACCTTGTTAGTAAAATTAGAGGCGATCTCACTAATAGTCTTAAACGTCTCAAGGTTGATACTATCCACGGTTGGGGAAAAATCGCCGGTCCGCAAAAAGTTAGCGTCATCGGGGATAGTGGCGAAAAAATCTACACCGCTAAGGATATTATGCTCTGTCCGGGGTCGGTTCCCTTTGTCCCACCGGGGATCGAAATCGATCATAAAACGGTTTTTACTAGCGATGAGGCCGTTAGATTAGAAACTTTACCCAAGTGGATCGCAATTATCGGCAGTGGTTATATCGGTCTGGAATTTTCGGATATATACACCGCTTTGGGTTGTGAAGTGACGATGATCGAAGCTTTAGATAGTCTCATGCCTGGATTTGACCCAGAAATCTCGAAAATCGCGGAAAGAGTTCTGATTAAACCTAGAGACATCGAGACTTATGTGGGAGTTTTGGCAAAAAGTATTAAACCGGGGAATCCCGTGGCCATTGAACTGGTGGACGCAAAAAGTAAAGAAGCGATCGAAATTTTAGAAGTAGATGCTTGTTTAGTCGCTACAGGGAGAATCCCCGCGACCAAGAATCTCGGACTGGAATTTGTCGGGGTAGAACTGGATAAACGCGGTTTTATTGCGGTTAATGACAAAATGCAGGTAATTCAGGACGGTGAACCGGTTCCCCATCTCTGGGCTGTGGGCGATGCTACGGGTAAAATGATGTTAGCTCACGCTGCTTCGGGTCAAGGGGTAATAGCCATTGAAAATATCTGTAATCGCCCAAAAACCATCGATTATCGCAGTATTCCCGCCGCCGCTTTTACCCACCCCGAAATTAGTTATGTGGGTTTAACGGAACCGCAAGCAGAAGCTTTGGCACAGCAAGAAGGGTATAAGGTGGCTGCTGTCAAGACCTATTTTAAGGGAAATTCCAAAGCTTTAGCGGAAGGAGAAACGGAAGGAATCGCTAAAGTCGTTTATCGTCAGGATACGGGGGAATTGCTCGGTGTTCATATTATCGGTATCCACGCATCGGATTTAATTCAAGAAGCGGCCAATGCGATCGCTGAACGTAAATCCGTCCATGAACTCGCTTTCCGCATCCACACCCATCCGACTCTCTCAGAAGTCCTCGACGAAGCTTACAAACGCGCTGAAGTGGCAGCATAGAGTCAGTGATCAGTTATCAGTGATCAGTGATCAGTTATCAGTTATCAGTTATCAGTTATCACCGTTAAGTTTCCGACTCCTGAATTCTGACTCCTTTCTCTTTTTTTACTTTTTACTTTCAAGATTATGTTTGGATTAGGTTGGCCAGAAATAGTAATTATTGCTGTAGTTGTTCTCCTGATATTTGGACCGAAAAAAATACCCGAATTTGGGGCAGCTTTGGGGAAAACTTTACGGGGATTTAAAGAAGAAATCAATCAAGATGAGCAAGAAATTGAAGACAGTGACGAGAAGATGAGATAGATTTCGCCCTTATGAAACTCCGCTACAGCAGTTATCAGTTATCAGTTATCAGTTATTAGTATTAAATATAGCGGTGTGCAGTCGTATGAAGTACAGTGTCACGAGCTATAAACCATGCTAGGCAAGGCTTGGTCTGTATCTCACTCAAGCGCTTACCGCTATAGTAGTTTCCCACTTTCTTGGCACTGATTACTGTTTACTGATCACTGATTACTGAATATCTGCTTCTCCCCCCACCACCACATCGCGGATACGGAGACTGGGGCCGCCGCAGCCGACCGGTAAACCACTTTGACCCCCTTTTCCGCAGCCTCCTGACTCATCCCAGTAGAAATCATCTCCAATTGCCTCAATATTGGCTAGGGTTTTAAAGACATTACCGGAGAGAGTCACATCTTTAACGGGTTCAGCAATTTCTCCATCGCGAATCATCCAAGCTTCCCCGGCGCTAAAAGTGAACATTTCGCCGTTAGTCATGCCTCCCTGCCAATTTTGGGCATAAACTCCCGTTTTTATCCCCGAAAATAACTCTTTAACGGCAGTGGTTCCCCGTTCAATCCAAGTGTTGGTCATGCGGACAATGGGCGGATAATGATAATTGAGACAACGGGCGTTACCGGTCGGTTTTTCGCCTAATTTGCCCGCCGTTTCCCGCGAATGCAGTCTTCCCACCAAAACCCCATCTTTAATTAACTGAGTCGTCGTCGCGGGGGTTCCCTCATCGTCATAAAAATAACTGCCCCGATGACCTTCCGGATAGGCCCCGTCAAAGATTTGCAGGTTATCTGGTCCGAAACGTTTGCCCATACTCATCACTTCCAAAAGGTCGGGATTTTCGTACAACATATCTGCCTCGGAAAGGTGGCCAAAAGCCTCATGGACGAACAGACCGGTTAAAATGGGATCGATGACGACGGTGTAGGTATCGCCCTTGACAGGGGGCAAAACTAGGGCTTGTACGGCCCGTTTAGCCGACCCTTGCACCTGTTCTTCTAAATTGACCAGATCCTCGAAAGCTTTTCGGGATCCCGTGGTTTCCCGGCCCGTTTGTACGCTGTCCCCATCCCTAGCGGTGGCCGAAAAACGCATTTCTAAGTCCGACCATTTTTGTTCGATTAAAGTCCCGTCAGAAGTGCCTAAAAGAATATGTTGACTACTATCGCTATAACGGACGGAAGTGGTGGCAATACTGGCATGGTGTTGACGCAGTAAGTTATTATAGCGATCGCAGAGGGCTTTTTTATCGGCTAATGGCACTAAACGGGGATCCGTTCCCGTTAAAGGCAATTCACAACTAATAATTACAGGTTCTACCGGAGCAATCAGGGTTTCTTCTTCCCCAATTAAACGGGCAGCAGCGATCGCATCTTCTAATCGTTCCTGTAAACTGGATAATTGATTAAAGCTGGCAAATCCCCAACCTCCTTTATAACAGGCGCGTACCTGACCACCGATAGCAATACCTTCGCTGAGGGTTTCCACTCGTTCGGAACGTAGTAGAATATTTGTCCCCCGCGCTTCTTCTAGACGAATTGTCAGGAAATCGACGCGGTTTTTATAACGGTTAATCAGTTCAGTAATTAGGTTTTTATAATCGTTTAGAGTATCGGTCATGGGAATTAGGAATTATGAATTATGAATTAGGAAGTGGGGAGCTTTTTTGCTGTGAACAGTAAGCAGTAATCAGTAAAGAGTGAACTGATAACTGATAACTGATAACTGATAACTGATAACTGAAAATTAGGCGAGATAATCCTGTAAAGCTTTCACCTCTAAAGGTTGGGATTGCAGGGATTTTAAGGCCGCTACTGTCGCTTTTGCCCCGGCGATAGTGGTGATAATGGGTAACTTATAATCGAGGGCAGTGCGGCGAATTTGTCGGCCATCATTTTGGGATTCTTCACCACTGGGAGTATTGACAATAAACTGAATCCAGTCATTTTTGATCCAATCGATAACGTGGGGACGACCTTCGTGAATCTTTAGCACTAAATCGATATTTTCGCAACCGTTTTCTAACAAAACTTCACGAGTTCCCGAAGTGGCGACAACGCGAAAACCGAGGGATTGCAGATCCTTAACCACGGGGACCATGGGGGTTTTATCGCGATCGTTCATCGAGACAAAAACCGTCCCACTGGTGGCTAAAATCACGCCGGCGGCCATTTCTGCTTTAGCGAAAGCTTTGCCAAAATCGCTGTCAATCCCCATTACCTCGCCTGTAGAACGCATTTCTGGTCCCAGGAGAGTATCGGCACCAGGGAACTTCTGGAAGGGTAAAACCGCTTCTTTTACGGCAATATGACGGGGAATTGCTTCGCTGGTGATACCCAATTCCGTCAGGGTTCGGCCCGACATGACGAGGGAGGCAACTTTTGCTAAAGGAACTCCCGTTGCTTTGGAAACGTAGGGAACGGTACGACTAGCGCGGGGATTCGCTTCTAAGATATAAACTGTCTCCCCCTGTACCGCATACTGGATATTCATCAAACCGATTACTTTTAAAGCTTTCGCTAGTTCCACCGTCCATTGTCGAATTGTGGTTAAAACCGGGGCGCTCAGGGACGTATGGGGGATAGAACAGGCAGAATCGCCCGAATGTACGCCCGCTTGTTCGATATGTTCCATTAATCCCCCGATAACTACTGTTCCCGTGGCATCTGACAGGGCATCCACATCCACTTCGATGGCATTTTCGAGGAATTTATCGATTAAAATCGGGTGATCTGGTTCTATCTGTACCGCATACTTCATATAGCGTTCCAATTCGCTATCGGAATAGACGATTTCCATCGCCCGACCGCCTAAAACATAGGACGGACGTACTACTACAGGATAACCGATGCGTTGAGCCACTGCTTGGGATTCTTGGAAATTGCGGGCAATACCGTTGGGGGGTTGTCGGATATCTAATTGTCGGAGGATTTGTTCAAAACGTTCCCGATCTTCGGCGGCATCGATCGAATCGGGTGAAGTTCCCCAAATTTTGGTATTTACGGGACAATTAGGCGATTCTAAATATTTTTGCAGGGGAACCGCCAGTTTTAAGGGAGTTTGCCCACCGAATTGAATAATTAAACCCTCTGGTTGTTCCGCTTCGATGATATTTAAGACATCCTCTTTGGTCAGGGGTTCAAAGTAAAGGCGATCGCTGGTATCGTAATCGGTGGAGACAGTTTCCGGGTTAGAGTTGACCATAATCGTCTCAAAACCGGCGTTACTGAGGGAAAAAGCGGCATGACAACAACAGTAGTCAAATTCTATCCCCTGACCGATGCGATTGGGACCACCACCAAGGATCATCACTTTGCGTTTATCGGAGGGTAAAACTTCCGATTCTACCCGTTCATAGGTGGAATAATAGTAGGGTGTTAGGGCCTCAAATTCCGCCGCGCAGGTGTCCACCATTTTATAAACGGGAACAATACCTAAACCCTTGCGATAACTTCTGACTTCGTCCTCGCTGCTGTTGGTGGCGAAGGCGATTTGGCGATCGCTAAAACCCTGTTGTTTAATAGCAAATAAGTCCTCTTTGCCGAGACTTTTCAGGGGAGTTCGTTTGAGAAACTTCTCGGTTTCCATCAAATCGGCCAATTTATCGAGGAACCAGGGATCAATCCCGGTTAGTTCGTGGATTTCCGACCCATTCATGCCCAATTTAAAAGCATGATAGATACTATAAACTCGTTCGGGGTTGGGTGTTCGCAAACTAGCCCGGACTTCCGAGAGAGGGGGGAGAGTTTCGACTTTATCGCAACCAAAGCCAAAACGTCCCGTTTCTAGGGAGCGAAGTGCTTTTTGAAAGGATTCTTGGAAAGTTCGACCGATAGCCATGGCTTCCCCGACGGATTTCATCTGGGTGGTTAGAATCGGTTGGGAGCCGGGGAATTTCTCGAAGGCAAAGCGAGGAATTTTGGTGACGACGTAATCGATAGTCGGTTCAAAGGAAGCTGGGGTTTTTTTGGTGATATCGTTGGGAATTTCGTCTAAAGTGTAGCCTACGGCTAGTTTAGCGGCAAATTTAGCGATCGGGAATCCCGTGGCTTTCGATGCTAGGGCCGAAGAACGGGATACCCGGGGATTCATCTCGATCACGATTACGTCGCCGTTAGTGGGATTAACGGAGAATTGGATGTTTGATCCGCCGGTTTCTACGCCAATTTCCCGAATAATTGCCTTAGAATAGTCCCGGAGGCGTTGGTATTCTTTATCGGTTAGGGTTTGGGCGGGCGCAACCGTAATCGAGTCGCCGGTATGGACCCCCATCGGGTCAAAGTTTTCGATCGAACAGATGATCACCACGTTATCGGCTAGATCGCGCATAACCTCTAATTCGTATTCTTTCCAGCCAATTAGGGATTTTTCGACGAGAATTTGCGATGTAGGCGAACAATCTAGACCATACTGGGCCATCGGTTCAAATTCTTCTTGGTTATAGGCAATACCGCCCCCCGTTCCCCCTAAAGTGAAGGCCGGCCGGATAATGAGAGGATAGGAACCGATCTGATGGGCGATCGCTTTTGCTTCTTCTAAATTGTTGGCAATCCCCGAAGGACAGACGGGAACACCGATTTTCTCCATTGCTTTTTTGAATAGTTCCCTATCTTCGGCTTTTTCAATAGCGGGAAGTTTTGCCCCGATCAGTTCCACGTTATATTTTTCTAAAACGCCGCTTTTGGCCAAAGCTACGGCGGTATTGAGGGCAGTTTGACCGCCCATAGTCGGTAGAATCGCATCAGGACGTTCTTTGGCGATAATTTTCTCGACAATTTCCGGCAGAATTGGTTCAATGTAGGTGCGATCGGCCATTTCTGGATCGGTCATGATCGAGGCGGGGTTAGAATTGACTAAAATTACCTCATAACCTTCTTCTCGTAGGGCTTTACAGGCTTGAGTTCCCGAATAGTCGAATTCACAGGCTTGTCCGATGACAATCGGGCCAGCGCCCAAGATTAGGATTTTCTGTAAGTCATCACGGCGTGGCATAGGCTTAGGGTTGCTTGACTATAAACCCCAATCATTGTATATGTTGTCACCCTCGATCCCGCAAAGCTTTATTTAGGTTTAATGACCTTGTTTGCTTGTGTCTTTTGCCTCTTGCCTGTTGCCTCTTGCCTTCAGAAGCTGATCACTGTTTACTGATCACTGATATCGCGTACAATGATAAGATTGTTTTCAAAGATACAATAGGCGTTTGTCTTCGCTAGAGAGTTTATGAAAGTTGGCGATCGAGTTCGTATAATTGATTCCGTGGTAGTTTATCACCATCCTGAACACAAATCAGAGCCTTTTGACGTGAAAGGGTTAGAAGGAGAGGTAAAAGCTATTGTCAGCGAATGGCGTGGTAGACCGGTTAGCGCCAACCTACCCGTCCTCGTCGAGTTCAGTAAAAAGTTTAAAGCCCATTTTCGAGATTTTGAAGTAGAAATCGTCGAAAAAGCCGGAGAATAGGGACTTTTTCGCTTATTTAAGCTACGAAGCGAATAAATTTATTTTTGCCCACCTGTAGGACTTTTCCCGTTAAAGCTTCGGCTGTCTCAAAACTTTTGTCCACATCGGTGATTTTCTCGCTATCGATCCTCACCGCACCCCCCTGAATCTGTCTTCTCCCTTCGCCGCTACTTTTACACAAGCCGGTGGCCGAGAGAAGATAGAATAATTTCAGGGGAAAAGTGACCGCCGCGAGGGAAAATTCGGGTACAGAAGCCGCAGCTGCCGTATTTCCCTGTAGAACTATCTCTTGCGCCGTTTTTTGTGCCTTTAATGCCTCCTCTTCTCCGTGAAACTGGGCAACTACCTCGATCGCCAGTTGTTTTTGTGCCTCTCGCGGATTGCTCGGCATAGCATCTAAGGGCAAATTTGTCAATAGTTCGTAATAATCTTTTAACAAAGCGTCGGGGGTTTTTTCCAGTTTCGAGTACATGGACAGGGCCGATTCCCGCAATCCCACATAGTTATTCAGGGATTTGGACATTTTTTGACTGCCATCGGTTCCGATTAAAATCGGTAAAAGTAGCCCGAATTGCGGTTTTTTGCCGAAATATTTCTGTAAATCACGACCAACGGCAATATTAAATTTTTGATCGGTTCCTCCCAATTCGACATCGGCCTCGATAGCGACGGAATCATAACCCTGCATTAAGGGATAGAGAAATTCATGGAGAAAAATCGGGTTTTCCTTGTCGTAGCGTTCGGAAAAGCCTTCTTTTGCCAACATTTGCCCGACGGTCATGGTGGAGAGGAGTTCGAGAATTTGCGAGAGGTCTAATTTCCCCAACCATTCCGAGTTATAGCGAATTTCTAGGCGATTAGGGGTGTTAAAATCTAAAATTGGGCGCAATTGTGCCAGATAATTCTCGGCATTGGCTCTCACTTCTTCGATGGTTAATTGTTTTCTAACTTCCGATTTTCCCGTCGGATCGCCGATTCTAGCGGTAAAATCGCCAATAATCACCACTGCTACATGACCGGCATCCTGGAAAGCACGCAGTTTCCGAAAAGGGATACTATGACCTAGGTGAATATCGCTGCCGGTGGGGTCAATACCTAGTTTAATTCTTAAAGGGCGATCGGTAGTTTGCAGTAGTTGGGTTAAATTTTCCCTAGGATCTTGGGAGTCGGGTTGATGGGGGAATAAATCACTGGTGCCACGGGTTAGCCAGTCTAGGGAGGAAGATACGGTCATTGTTGCTCATTTTCCACAGCCTTCCTATTATAGTTTTTTATTATGTCAAGTCACAAGCCAAAGGTAAATAAACTGGTATCTTCAATAAGAGTCGATAACATCTTGACAATTCTCTTGATCGAATATAGAGTCTTAAAATCTTCTTTTCCAGAATTATCAAAAAATTTCCCTGTCTTGAATTGCGACAAGATAAGCCAATGAATCCTAGTTATAATAACTCTATACCAGTGCAGAGGATCAAAGTTTCTGTAATTGTTTCTACCTATAAATCAGCGGAGTTTATCCGGGGTTGTCTAGAGGATTTAGTTACTCAAACTCTTTATGAAAAGGGAGAAGTAGAAATTATTATTATCGATAGTGCTTCTCCGGAGAATGAAGGGGAGATTATCCAAGAGTTTCAAGAAAATTATCCTAATATTATTTACCAGAGAACTCAAGAACGAGAAACCCTTTATCAAGCTTGGAATCGTGCTATTAAACTAGCTAGGGGTTCCTATATCACCAATGGGAACACTGATGATCGTCGCTGTTTCAATGCTCTGGAAATTATGGCTAATTATCTAGATAACAATAGAGAGATTAGTTTAGTTTATGCCGATCAATTAATTACCACCCTCAAAAATGATACTTTTGCCACCACCCAAGCTTTAAAACATTGGAATTGGCCAAATTACTCCTATCAACAGATGTGTCAAGGTTGTTGTGTGGGTTCTCAACCAATGTGGCGAAAAATGCTGCACGATAAATATGGTTATTTTCAGGAAAATTTTCGCTGTGCTGGTGATTACGAATTTTGGTTAAGAATCGGCATTCAAGGCGAAAAAATGGCTTTAATTCCTGAGATTTTAGGTTTATATTATTTAAATCTTCAAGGTTTAGAACATGGCAGTAATGGTCAAGCATTACAAGAACATTATCAGGTGTGTAAAATCTATGAAATTCCTCACCCAGAAATTAAGGATATAGAAATTAAACCCAATCTAGTTAAGATGGAAGATTTAGGAATAATTTTACAGGAAGATGAGCGAGAAAAATTGCAAACAATTCAAGCTATCTCCCAGAAGAAACCCCCAATTATTGTTATTGATGGCGTAATTTTTCAAATCGATCAAGGAAAATTAGCCAGGGTTTGGTATTCAATTCTAGAGCATTGGAGTCAATTAGAATTTAGTCAATACATTGTTATTTTAGATAGAAATAACAGCGCACCACGATGGGAAGAATTTAAATATTGGCCCGCGGAATCCTACGATTATAATTGTACGGGAAAGGATGCCAGAAAAATTCAAGCTATTTGCGATCGCCTACAGGCAAATTTATTTATTTCCACTTTTTATACCAGTCCCTTAACCACTCCTTCTCTACTTTTGCTTGCTTCTGAATTCCCAGAAGAAAACGGCAATTTACCAGTAGATTTAGAAAAACACTATGCAATTTTATCCGCTTCTAGAATCATCGCTTTTTCCTCTAATATTGCCCAAGATTTAAGAAAGTTATACCCGAAAATTACCCCCGAAAAAATTGGTATTATCGAGCTTGTTGAAGTTAATCAAACAATAGCGGAAGAAATCACTAATTTTTTCCAGTATGCGCTCAGTGAAAGTAAGGAATCAAGTCAGGATCAAGTCTGGTTAGAGTTAAGAAAATTACAGGAAGCACAACAGATAATGTATCTCAAACAACAGCAAGATTATCGTACTATGCAAGAGATGGTAATATCCCTAAAAGAATTAGATAATAATCATAACTATCTCCAGAAAAATAATCAGGAATTACGGGAAGAAATTAACTATTTATCCTCTCGTAAGGGAATAGTAAAAACCCTAGCGAAAACTTCTATTTTACTTCTTGCTAAGATCAAGAAAAAACTCCCAATATTTTAGGGAATTAAGAGAAAGTTTCCTAACAATGATCCGATCCTGGCACGGCAGTGCCTAAAAGTGGTAAAGTAATGTTAAGAATTAGAGGAGAAAACACTGTGCCACATTCGATCGTCACTGGAATTTGTGAAGGGGTTGCCGATTGCGTTTCCGCTTGTCCTGTTGCTTGTATCCATCCGGGACCTGGTAAAAATGTTAAAGGAACCGATTGGTATTGGATTGATTTTGCCACTTGTATCGACTGTGGTATCTGTCTTCAAGTATGTCCCGTCGAAGGTGCAATTCTGCCAGAAGAACGTCCCGATTTACAAAAAACTCCCTAATTTATCAGTTATCAGTTATCAGTTGTGAGTTTTCAGTTTACTGCTTACTGTTCACTGAAAATGCTCCCCACTTCCCCACTTCCCAATTCATAATTCATAATTCATAATTCATATTACTCTCTCCTATCTCCTTTTTACCTTACCATGGATGATCTTTTAGAAGTTGAACAAGTTTATGCCGGTTATGTGCAGGATTTATACATATTGCAAGGGGTTAACTTTCGCATTGCACCGGGGGAATTAGTCACGGTTATCGGTCCCAATGGTGCGGGAAAATCTACCCTTGCTAAGACGATTTTTGGTTTATTAAAACCCAGTGCTGGAACTATCACTTTTAAGGGACAAAATATCGCCGGTTGGAAATCTAATCAAATCGTTACCCTCGGAATGGGTTATGTTCCCCAAATTGCTAATGTTTTTCCATCCCTGAGCATAGAGGAAAATCTGGAAATGGGAGCTTTTACGAGCAAAGGAAATATAAAATCTTTAAAAGAGCGCATTTATGCCATGTTTCCCCGTTTGCTCGAGCGCCGTCGTCAGAAAGCTGGCACTTTATCCGGAGGAGAAAGACAGATGTTAGCCATGGGACGAGCGCTGATGTTGGAACCGGATTTATTAATTCTCGATGAACCTTCGGCAGCTTTATCTCCTATCTTAGTAACCAGCGTTTTTGAACAGATAAAAGCGATTAATCAGACGGGAACTGCAATTATTTTAGTGGAACAGAATGCCAAAAAAGCCCTAATGATGTCCGATCGAGGTTATGTTTTAGAAAGTGGTCAAGATCGTTTTCAGGGATCGGGTCAAGATTTACTCAATAACCCGAAAGTAGGGGAATTATACCTCGGGGCGGCTTATCATAGGGACAAACGAGATGATTAGGAATTTGTTAAGGATTGAGGGGGATTTTGATTTCTTCCCAGAATTTATCCATCTGCATCAGTTACAAGCTTCTTGCGGGAAGCTTTTGTTGCCTATTCTAGTGACAATAACCCCCAAAAACAGGAGGTACATAGGGTTTGCTGAAAAAGTTTTTCAGCAAACCCTAAATATATCTGTGGATATTTATTAATCGATCAAGACAGTTGTGCTACTGCATTGAGAGCATAACTTTTAGTAATAAAAGGAGAAGTCATGGCTGTTAAAAGTCCTCCGTAATCAAGATTAAAACTGACTTCGCTTCCTACTTTTAACTTCTTGTTATGACTATCAAGAACTAGATGATCGCTACTAGAACCTAATATTTTTATATCCTGACTTGTTTGTAATCCAGAGATAAGAATATCCTGTCTTCCTAATGCAATAATAACTCGACGGTGAATGCCTTGATCGATAAAGCTGGGAACATTACCAAAAGCATCTCGACCAATTTCTCCAGAGGGTAGAGATGGTTTATCTTTGGATTCGATTACTTCAGCAATTAACCGAAAAGCATCGGTATATAAGCCTGGTATCACTTGTCGATTAACTGTTTCACAACCTAATAAAATTGATTCTCCTAAACGCAGATTATTAATCCGACCAACTTCGCTACTTTTTTGATACCATTGATAGTTAGCAGAATTGCCTCCTGAAATAATCGGTAATTTTATTAAAAATTCCTGCTCAATTGTATCTGTTAACACAGATAATTTGCTCATATTATGGCTATCAGGTTTAATACCTCCATAACAAGCCAAATTACAACCCAGTCCAATAATTTTGATAAAGGGAAAAGCGAGGGTCTTTTTGATGAACTTGACCAGATCTTTCGGCAGTACACCTTCGCGTAAATCCCCTAACTCCGTCATGATAATAATGCGGTGTATTTTTTGTTTTTCTTGAGCATAATAGGAAAGTTCCTGAATTGTTGCTAATTCGGTATTTAAGCTGATATCTGCAATGTTAACCACTGATTCTGCTTGACTCAAGGCAGTACGCAACAGAACAAAAGTTGTCACTATTCCTGCTTGTTTCATTTTGAGAATATTTTCGATTCGAGAGTCAGCGATAAAGTTGACTCCACCTTGAATCATCGCCAAGGCGATCGAGGGATCACCCAAAATCGCTTTGGAAACTCCCATCACAGAAAGTCCCTTGCTGCCGTATAATTGGCAGAGTAAACGAGCATTATGGCGTATTTTCGGGAGAGAAATCTCGATTCTGGGTAAAAGGTCTTTCATCAGCCTATTTGCTCCCAATTGCCGGAACTGCAGCTAAAATTTCCCCTTTGATTTTCCGGTTTAATTTCGGAAAGCGATCGCATAAAGCTTGGACTAATTTCTCACATCCGTGTAACAAAACATCAGTAGTCGGTAACTGAAAATCTCGCTCATATTTGGCAATAATACGCTCAGTGGCTGCTGCGGTGAGATTTTCGTGATTAATCGCAATAGCGATAACTTTAGTGGGAGAAATTGCCTCAATTAGTGAAATTTCTTCCTGTAATTTTGGCATGGCTAAATGAGGAAAATCACAGCGAAATTTTCGGGCTGGGGGATGTTGTAAAATAATCCCATCGGGCCTACTTCCTTTCAAAATTCCCACGGAACTCATAAAAGCAGGATGACTCAGAGAACTTTGTCCTTCCACTAAAATAATATCGGGTTTTTCTTGCTCAAAAGCTTGAACCACAGCATTTTCAATTTCACCGATGACAAATTGAGAAACCAAAGCATCGATCGAAACCCCATATCTTGCTCCCTGCATCAAGCTAGTTTGTCCAGTAGCGACTAAGACAGACTTAATACCCAAGCCTTGGAGAGTTTGATTAACTGCTACCGCAGTGGTCATTTTTCCGCAAGCACAATCGGTTCCTAAAAAGGCAATAACGGGTATATTTACTTGGGAAATTTGCCCAGTAAATACATGAAGATCAGCTAATTGTGGTGGTTTACGAATGTCTGTAATTTGCACACCATACTGACTAGCTTGCTCCCTAAATTCTAAATCTTCGGAGAAGAATTGATGCAAACCATTAATAATATCCATTCCTGCTGCCATTGCTTCTAAAATTAGCAGCCTTTCTAGGGGGGGAATAAACGCTTCTAAGGGTGCTTTGCCGTAGATATAACAATTGGGAACATCTCTAAGTTTTTCTAAGGCTGTTTGTAAATTGGCAAAAATGGGAATATGATTTTTTTTGTCTCCTAATGCTTCTCCCGCATCTTTTCCTGTTAAGGAACTATCCAGCACACCAACAATTGTATATATTTCTGATTGTCTGATCAAGCCAGCTGCCGTTTTTCCATCCACACGTCCAAATTGATTTTCACAGTAAATTAAAGCCGTTTTTTTCGTTGATACCACTTTCTTAATCTCCTGAATATTAGATAATTAAAATTTCACTCCTAACTCCCAGTCAGACTATTTATTCTTCTTCTTCTATAGCATAATTATCTGGATCGATAATATCGTCTAGTTCTTCTAAAATTTGCAAATCGGGATGAGCATCAGATTGACGTAATTTTAATCTTCCTGTCCGTTCTAACCAATGGAGAAGGGTTTCTTTGGAAGTTATCTGCATAACAGGAATTGCCTGATAGCGAGGTTCTTGACTAAGAGAAGGATTAAATTTCATACCTGTTGAATTTCCTTTGAGAAGTTATCTCTATTGGTTGTTCTATTGTTGATCACGAAGCAACCCACAAAAAACTGAAAAAAATTGTCAAGTTTAGCAAAGTAAAAAAGTTCAGCTGTCAGATTTACTATTTGGACAGATAGATAGAGTCGGTTCCAATATATGCTCCCGATACTTGGGATGCAGACTCTATGGTGTAAATTAAAGTTTTCCTGTCTCGCTCAACTTAAATGTCAATCCTACGGTTTTTATCTAGCTAACGGAAAAGGTGATTAATAACACCAAAGCAACCAATAAAACCGCCCCTAATCCTTGCAAAATATACCATTTTTGCTGTTCTAAAGATGGGTATTTTGATAGATAAATCTTGGGTTCGCTACCATAGTTATTGATGATTCCTTCATCATCTACTGTATAGCCCTCTGGGAGAGGTATATTAAGTGATTGATAGTTTTGCCCGTTTATATCTAGTTTAACCTCAGCAGGAATTAATTCACTTCCATCGCTTGGGGAATAGACTGTCGCACCTGTCTCTTGATTAGATTTAGTAGAGTAGTGCATGATCATCTCTCTTCAAAATCTGAGTATAACACAGAATAAGGCGAAATGGTTTTTCGGCTAATTTTTTCCTAGGGCTTTAATCAGCAAATTTGGCTAATGTCGGCAAATTAAAGCCAAAAATATGATTTTATAACTTGACAAAGCTAGATAAAAACATTTAGTCATCTCGCTATTCACTTTTTAGCATACCAGCGCCATAAAACTCGCGCTAAACGTTGGGGATCGTGACTAACTTTGGCAGTAACTTCATCTTCTGCCATTACATTCGCTAAAACAATCCGATAACCCATTTTTCCCACCTCCTCGCGATCTAAAAACACAGGATGACTATGCTCTTGGGCGTATAATTGCAGAGATTGGGGCGATGGTGCAGTTCTTTGGGCCAAAACCGCATCAAAGATGCGTTCCTCGCAGACTTTTTCGATCGCCCGAATATGATCAGCCACCGAATAATTATCCGTTTCCCCCGGCTGGGTCATAATATTACAAACATAGACACGGGGGACTGTCACCTGTGCTAGGGCCTGACGAATTGCGGGAACCAACAAATTAGGGATAATACTGGTATAAAGACTACCCGGCCCGATGATAATATAATCTGCATCCCTGATCGCCGCTAAAGCAGCCGGTAAAGCGACGGGATCGGCAGGATGACAGCCAATCTGACGAATTTGCCCCATAGCTTCGGTTATCTTCGATTCTCCCTCAATAATGCGCCCATCGGCTAACTTAGCCCAGAGACTAACATCGGTAAGGGTAGCAGGTAGAACTTTACCGCGAATGGCCAAAACTTTGGCACTAGCATCGATCGCCTGTTCCAGATCGCCGGTAATCTCGGTCATAGCGCTGATAAATAAATTACCAAAACTGTGGCCCGATAAACCATCTCCGGCATGAAAGCGATATTGAAACAATTCCGTTAATAACTTTTCCTCATCGGCTAAAGCGGCGATACAATTGCGAATATCCCCCGGGGGTAAAATGCCCATTTCCCGGCGTAATCGGCCCGAAGAACCGCCATCATCAGCTACGGTGACAATAGCGGTGATATTAGAACTATACTGTTTTAAACCGCGTAAAAGCGTCGATAAACCCGTACCGCCACCGATGGCCACAATTTTCGGGCCGCGATGGAGACGACGATGGGTGCGTAGGAGATCAACTAATTCCTCCGATGCGTCTGGTTGTAGTGCTTCTGTAATCGTTTCGACGGTGCGACTCTGACCCCAGAATAACAAAAAGACACCCAACAAAACCGCCAGCGGCCCGGAAACAGAATTGGGAACCAAGCGTGCGATCATTTCTAATGCTTGGGAAACAAACTCTAAAAAGCGATTAACCGGGGTTAATTTTACCCAAATAGCTAAACCGAAGGAGGTGAGAAAAACGCCGGTTAAACTGATTAAAAGCCAGCGTTTGACAAAAAGACCGGGAGAAAGCCATTTAAACCAACGATTAACTCGTTTAGGCGTTTTTCTGCCCACAGAAGCGGCTATTTTCCCCTTCTGAGCGTTGAGTTCCCGTAGGGTCTGTTTAAATGGACTCATAGATGTGGCCTGGCAGCGAACGCATTGATTCTGGAGAGACTGTAGCCGAAAAAGGGGACAAACTCAAGCTGACTTAACCTCCCACTTGAGAATAGGCCGCCTCGGAAATTGTGGGAATATCGGCGTATTTGCCGATAACCGACTGTATAATGCTGTAAACACAGGCGGCAAATGCTCCCAAAAAGACGACGTTAAAAAGAGTTTCTACCACTAAATTCGCCCCTAAACCCCTAGCGACGAAACCTAAGGCCAATCCCAATAAATACACCAAAATATCGATTAAAATCGCCTGCATGGTGTTAAACCGGATAAAATGACTGATGCGGGGATTGCGTACCACGGCAAAAAAGAGAACGAAAAAGATAATTAAACTGCCAAAGCTTCCCAGAGAACTATAGAGAAAAGCTAAGGGAGTTAAAACTATTGCTAAGGCCGCTCCTAAAAAAGGGATTTGCTGAAAGATAAAGATACCGAAGGCAAAAGCCGAATATAAGGGTAAAAGATATACTAAAGCTGCAAAAATGCGATCTTTTGTATCGGTTGAGCCGCGCCAAGTCATAATCTATTGTCTCCTGAGACTACTGCTAACTCTCTTCAAGATAACCCGGCAGCCCACCAGACTTCGCGTAACCGAAAAAATTGATCGAGGCCGAAGATTGTTAGGCCTCGATCGATTTTTTCTCAAACAGAGACGGGGTGCTTGGTTTCCTGTAACAGAGCCAGATATTCCTCCTTAAAATACTTTAGGGTACTTAAAATCGGATTGGGAGCGCTTTGACCAAGACCACAAAGACTGGTTTCTTTGACCATCTGACAGAGATGTTCTAGGTTTTCGAGGTCGTGAATATCGGCCTTTCGAGCGATAATTTTGGCCAATAATTCAAACATTTGTACTGTTCCCGTGCGACAGGGGATACATTTACCACAGGACTCCTCGCGACAGAATTCCATATAGAATTTCGCCACTTCCACCATACTGGTGGTATCATCCATGACCACCATCCCCCCGGATCCCATCATCGAACCGAGTTTGGCTAAGGATTCGTAATCCACGGGAGTATCGAGTAAATTAGCGGGAATACAACCCCCAGAGGGTCCGCCGGTTTGTACCGCTTTCACTTGACCATCGGGAATACCACCCCCCATCTCCTCGACAATTTCCCGGAGAGTAATGCCCATCGGCACTTCAATCAGCCCATTATTGCGGATTTTTCCCGTTAAAGCGAAGATTTTTGTGCCTTTACTGCTGGCAGTACCGATATTGGCGTACCAAGCGGCTCCCTCGCGGATAATAGCGGCGATATTAGCGTAGGACTCCACGTTATTAATCAGGGTGGGACAACCATCGAGGCCCGATTGGGCCGGATAGGGGGGACGGGTGCGGGGAGTGCCGCGGCCGCCTTCGATGGAATGGATGAGAGCGGTTTCCTCTCCACAGACAAAAGCTCCCGCCCCGATGCGGATATCCACCTTAAAATCGAAAGTGGACTCGAAGACTTGGGAACCCATTAAACCAAATTTTTTGGCCTGATTAATCGCTTTTTGCAGACGATCGATCGCCAGAGGATATTCGGCTCTAACATAGATATAACCATGATCCGCCCCCACAGCATAGGCAGCGATCGCCATTCCTTCCAGGACTAAATGGGGGTCACTTTCCAAAACACTGCGGTCCATAAACGCCCCGGGGTCGCCTTCATCAGCATTACAGATAACGTATTTCTGTTTACCCGGTTGTTTAGCCACCGTCGCCCATTTTAAACCGGTGGGATAACCGGCACCTCCCCGGCCGCGCAAACCGCTTTGGGTGATTTCCTCCACCACCTGGGCCGGAGTCATCTCGTAGAGGGCCTTGTAGAGAGATTGATAACCCCCGACGGCGATATATTCCTCAATGCGATCGGGATCGATTTTACCGCTATTTTCCCGGACAATTTTGACTTGATGGGAGAAAAAGGGATGTTTTGAGTCCCCTAATTGCACCTCGGTTTTGCCGCCGTTTAAGGCTGCAATAATGCTGGCCGCACTTTCCGGGGTGACTTCTTCGTATAAGAGATCCTGGGGATCCACTTCCACCAACGGACCGCGACCACAAAAACCCATACAACCGACCCCCACCACTTCGACTGTATCCTCTAGGTGTGCCTCTTTCACGGCAGTGGCGAGGTTTTTTTCGATTTGGAGGGAGTTAGCAGCTTGGCAACCGGTGGAAGTGCAACAATGCACCCGGATGCTTTTTTGTCTAGTTTTTTCTTTCTCGGCCACTGCCAATAATTCTTGTAAGTCCATATTCTTCTCAATCCACTAAAGTGAAAAATTACTGGGAGAAACTCTGTAGTTTCGCTAAGACAGTTTCCGAATCTTGTTTCGGGGCCACGACTCCATCGAAGACCACGGCCGGTGCAATCCCACAGGCCCCGATACAACGGGCCGACACTAGGGAAATTTCTCCATCGGCGGTGGTTTCTCCCACTTTGACATCAAAGCTGTTTTCGATGTCTTCGAGGATTTTGCCGCTGCCTTTGACATAACAAGCGGTCCCCATACAGACGATACAGGTGTGTTTTCCCGCCGGTTTCAGGGAAAAGAGATGATAGAAGGTTGCTACCCCATAGACGCGACTGAGGGGCAGTTTTAGCGCCCGGGCAACGTAGAGGAGAACATCTTCTTCTAGGAATCCGAAAGCTTCTTGGGCCTTGTGCAGGACTTCAATCAGGGCTGATTGATTATATCCTGCCCGCTTCATGGTAATGTCGAGGACTTTGAAGCGTTTATCGCCACTGGGATGCTCTTTTTTCTCCGTTTGACGAGGATTGGCAGTTTGCATAAATCTGAACCAAATAAATTTTAGGGGCGATGACGGGAAAAAGATGGAGAGTTGTCGGTTTTCCTTGGTCATCTCCCTGCTTTTATTCTGACACTGGCTCCGGAGGGCGATCGATAACTTTATCTTTCCTTTAGTTATTGGGGAATAGGGGATTTTTCTGTTATCAGTAACCGGTCGGGGATTTAGGAGATGGGGGATGGGGTAAAAAGCCGCCCCTTGCCAGAGTGCCTCTCTCAAAAATAGCCATTAATTCTGCACGACTACTTCATTGATCAAGTGGTTCAAGGAAAGTTTGTCAACCCTGAGCAAGCTAATTTTTTTTAAGCCACTTCCCTAACCTGTTGAAGATGAATTTAACCTGTTGTTCAAGAATCTGGGCTAAGATATTAAGGCAATGCTGCATTACTCTACTTTAATGCCAACGATAAGAAAGGCAATCGCACTCGATAAGATAAGAAGATGATACTTATTGCTTTAAGTCACCTAGAAAACGGTTTTCTTCAAGAAACCCGTTTTCTGAAAGCATCCCCCTCTGCTCGTAGTTTAGGGGGTGAGGTCATAACAATCTGCTGCCAAAACAGACTTTTCAGAATATAATAGAGAAGAGTAGTCATTCATCGCTCAGGTTCGTTAAGATGATATTACATGACTAATAATATTAACCGTGATCCCTTATTTAAGGAGTTAATCTCGACCTTTTTTGTCGAATTTATTGAGTTGTTTTTTCCTCAATTGATCGATTATTTAGATAAGGACTCGATTACTTTTTTAGACAAAGAAGTATTTACCGATGTCACGGAAGGAGAAAGGCATGAAAGCGATTTAGTCGCACAAGTTAAGTTTCGCGGAAAAGAATCTTTTTTTCTGATTCATCTGGAGGCGCAGCAAAGTTC